>NZ_JAPYKO010000006.1:0-263925 GCF_037179585.1 Mesorhizobium argentiipisi (SeqCode) | reverse complement strand
ATCCGAACGCCTATGACGCGCTCAAGCAGGGCGAGAACGCGGTGCTCAACCTGAGCTACAACGTGGTCGACGAGCACGGCGCGTCGGTGGCGCAGACCGCCCAGGTCACCATCACCGGCGCCAACGACGCGGCGGTGATCACCGGCACGAGCAGCGGTTCGGTGACCGAGGACGCCGTGCTGACCGTAAACGGTGCTCTGACCGTCAACGACCCTGACGCAGGCCAGAGTTCGTTCCAGGTGCACAATGGCAGCAATCCGATCGCGGGCACATACGGGTCATTGACCATCGATGCCGCCGGCAACTGGGTTTATACGCTCAACAATGGCGCCGCCAACGTTCAGGCTCTGAACTCCGCGGACCATCCGCATGATCAGATCCATGTAACGTCGGCAGATGGCACGGACCACGTCATCGACATCACCGTGAACGGTGCCGACGAACCCGTGACCAACCATGCGCCGAGCGCCCCGGTTTTCGTCCCAAGCTCGGCGCCATCGGCGGATGGACAGGCTCCGAGCCTAGGCTCGTTTGTTTCGACCGATCCCGATGCCCAGGACACCGTCACATTCACGAGCACTTTCACGCCCGGCCTCAACAGCAACGGCTCGGTCTCCGTTGCCAGCAACGGCTCGCTGATTGTCAACGTGCCTACGGGGCAGACACTGACCGGGACGCTCACAGTCATCGCGACCGACAACCATGCCGCTTCCTCGTCGCCGCAAACCTTCAATGTCTGGATCGGCAACGGCAGCAGCGGCGGAAGCGGAGACGACGGAATCGTTCTCAGCAGCACGAATCCCAACATCGCGGACGGTCGTGCCGGCGCCGACGGGCTGACAGGCTCCAGCGGCGTCGACTACATCTTCGGCGGAAGCGGCAGCGATACGATCAAGGGCCTTGGCGGCGCCGACTGGTTGAGCGGCGGAGCCGGGGACGATCATTTCCGGTTCGAGGCGGTGGGCGATGCAACCCATGCGGCCTTCGACACCATTCTCGATTTCCAGCATGGGACGGGCGCGTCGGGTCACGACTTCATCGACTTTGCGAATGCCCTTGGCCTGACCACAACCGGCACGGTCTCAAGCGGAAGCCTAGCCGCTCATACCGTCGCATGGCAGAGCGATGGGAGCGGCAACATGATCGTCTATGCCAATACCGGAAGCTCAGCCGAGAGCGTGACGGGTGGAGCCCACATCATCGAAATCCATTTGATGGGGGTCCCCACGCTCAGTGCCAGCGATTTCAACCTGCACGCCTGACAGGCACGAAAAAATGACAGAGGGCGGCAGATAACATGATGCAGGGCCTCTCTCCCCTAAAGCTTGCACTCCAACGCTGCCGCGGCGGTTTCGCCGCGGTGGCGGGGTTCAGCTTCGTCATCAACCTGCTCGTGCTCTCGACCTCGATCTACATGCTGCAGGTTTATGATCGCGTGCTGACGGGACGCAGCGTCGAGACGCTCGTCTATCTGACGCTGATTACGACGGCGGCGCTCGCTGCGATGGGCGCGCTCGAATTCTTCCGCTCGCGGCTGCTGGTTCAGCTCGGCACCTGGATCGACCGCGTGCTGTCGCCGCAGGTACTGGGCCGCGGGCTTGAGAACGCGTTGCGCGGCTCCTCCTACCGCACCGAGGCGCTGCGCGACCTCGCCACGTTGCGCGGCTATCTTGGCGGCGGCGGCATCATGGCGTTGTTCGACGCGCCATGGATGCCGCTCTATCTCGGCTTCATCTTCTTGTTGCATCCTCTGCTCGGACTTCTGGCGCTGGGCGGCGCGATCGTTCTGATCGGCCTAGCCCTCGCCAACAACGCACTGACGGCCAACACGCTCAAACAGGCCAATGCTGCTTCTGCGCGCGCCTACCAGGCGGCGGATGCCGGTTTCCGCAACGCCGAAGTCATTGACGGGATGGGTATGGGCGGGGTGCTCGCCCGGCGTTGGGATGCGGCTAATGCGTCCGTGCTCGCGCTGCAGACGACCGCCAGCGACTGGGCAGGCCTGATCAATGCATTCACCAAGCCGTTCCGGATGTTCCTGCAGGTCGCGGTGCTGGGGCTCGGCGCCTGGCTGTCGCTGCGCCACGAAGTCTCGCCCGGCGCCATGATCGCGGCCTCGATCATCATGTCGCGCGCGCTCGCACCGGTCGAGCAGGCTATCGCCACCTGGAAGCAGACCACCGCCGCGCGCGAGGCCTGGCGCCGGCTAGACCGGCTGTTCGAGGCTCCGTCGCTCCGCCCGCCGGGGATGGAATTGCCGCGCCCGCAGGGGCGACTTTCGGTCGAGGCTGTCGCTTACACGCCAGCCGGCGCCAAGGAGCCCGTGCTCAGGAGCCTCTCCTTCGTCGTGCCGCCGGGCCAGGTGCTTGCTGTGATCGGGCCGTCTGCGGCCGGCAAGTCGACGCTTGCCCGCCTGATCGTCGGCATGCTTTCGCCGCAGCAAGGCCGGGTTCGGCTCGACGGTGTCGACGTGTTTTCGTGGAACCGAACCGACTTCGGCTCATATGTCGGCTACCTCCCCCAGGACGTCGAACTCTTTCCCGGCACCATCCGCGAGAACATCGCCCGCATGGAACAAGGCGATCCGGCCGAGATCGTGGCCGCCGCCCAGATGGCCGGCGTGCATGAGATGATCCTCAGGCTCCCGAACGGCTATGATACCGAGATCGGCGAACAGGGTTCCGTGCTCTCCGGTGGGCAGCGCCAGCGCATTGGCCTTGCCAGGGCGCTCTACCGCCGTCCGGCGCTGGTGGTGCTGGACGAGCCGAACTCCAATCTCGATGCCGTCGGCGAGGAAGCCCTGAACCAGGCGATTGCCGCGATGAAGGAGGCAGGTTCGACCGTGGTAATCGTCGCCCACCGCCCGTCACTGATGGTGAACGTCGATTGCGTCCTGGTGCTGAACGATGGCCAGCCGCAAATGTTCGGCCCGCGCGACGGCGTGCTTGCGCAATTGCGCCGTCCCGAGCAGCAGTCGGCGGCACCGCAGGTCCGGGTCGTCAGTTCCGAAAGGACCGGGTCGTGACCGAAGCCGCGCTGTCGTTGAAAATACCCCCGCAACCGCCCGCCCGGCCGGCAGTGAGCGCCCATGTCTTCGGCGGCCTGATCGTCATCGGCCTGCTGTTCGGCGGCTTCGGCCTCTGGGCAGCCACCGCGCCGTTGACGAGCGCGGCAGTCGCGCCCGGGGTGGTGAAGGTCGACAGCAATCGCAAGACCATACAGCACCTGGAGGGCGGCATCATCCGGGAAATCCTGGTTCGGGAGGGAGACCTGGTCAAGAAGGGCCAGATACTGGTCCGTCTCGACGGGCTAGACGCGGAATCCGATCGCGATGCCGTGCGTGGCGAACTCGATTCCGCGCTCGCCGGCGAAGCCCGCCTGCTCGCGCAGCGCGACGGCCTGAGCACGATTCCATTCCCGGCAGACCTGTCTGCCCGGCGCAGCGAACCGGCCGTCGTCGAGGCCATGGCCGGACAGGAGCGCATTTTCCGGGACCAGGCCAAGGTGCAGGCCTCGGAGGTCGAGGTCTGGCAGCAGCGGATCGCCCAGTACCAGGCCCAGATGTCGGCGCTCGCCGCGCGCGTCGCGGCGTTCGAGATCCAGTTGCCGTCTCTGCGGGAAGAGCTGGCGGACGCCCGCACACTGCTCAATAAAGGCTATGGGGTGAAGTCTCGCGTGCTCCAGCTGGAACGGCAGATCATTGCCGCGCAAGGAGAGGGTGACTCGAACCGCGGGAGTATAGAAAGCCTGCGACAGCAGATCGCCGAGGCGAATGCGCAGATCGACAATGGCCGGCTTTCGTACATCAAGAAGGCGGCTGAGGACCTTCGTGACGTCCAGACTAAACGCTCCGAGCTCGAAAAGGCGCTTCAGAAGACCGACGCGCGCGCGGCGCGCCGCGATGTCGTTGCGCCGGAAGATGGGGCGGTGATGAACCTTCGATACTTCACGCCGGGCGGAGTTGTGCCCCCCGGCGGCATTATTCTCGATCTCGTTCCCGACCAGGGCAAGATGGTGCTGGACGTCAAGCTTCAGCCGCTGGATATCGATGTCGTTCGCCCCGGTCTGACGGCGACGGTACGGCTCGTCGCCTACAAGCAGAGAACCACGCCCACGGTGGAGGGTGCTCTCACCCGTGTTTCGGCTGACGCAGAGGTTGACGAGCGCAGCGGCGCGACTTTCTTCCGGGGGACGGTCGAGGTGGGCGCCGATGAGCTTAAGAAGCTTCCGCAGGTGAAGCTGTATCCGGGAATGCCGGTGGACGTCTCCGTTGTCACCGGCAAGCGAACCATGCTCGAATATCTCTTCCAGCCGGTCGCCGACAGTTTCGCTCGCGCTTTCAAGGAGGAGTGAAAGGCCGCCAGCCTCCCGTAACGCAACGCAGGGTTGGGCGCGTCTTCGCAGCCCACGCCCTGAAGCGGCCGGGAACCATCCCTGTGGATTACTGCATTGCACAATTTCGATCCGGCTGCACAATAGACGCATGTCCGCCGGTTCGTTGACCATCCTTGTTATCGACGAGAACCGCATCCGCGCCTCGATCATCGAGGCCGGATTGCGGGACGCCGGCCATCGCGAAGTCACGGTGGTCCATGACGTGGCCGGCATTGCCAAGCGCATCGCCGAGATCGAACCGGACGTCATCGTCATCGATCTGGAAAATCCCAACCGCGACATGCTGGAGAACATGTTCCAGCTGTCGCGCGCCGTGAAACGTCCGATCGCCATGTTCGTCGATCGCTCCGACCAGGCTTCGATCGAGGCGGCCGTGGATGCCGGCGTGTCTGCCTATGTGGTCGACGGGCTGAAGAAGGAACGCATCAAGCCGATCCTCGACATGGCGATCAGCCGCTTCAACGCCTTCTCGCGCATGGCGCGCGAGTTGGAGGAGGCGCGCAGCGAGCTCGAGAACCGTAAGGTCATCGACCGGGCCAAGGGCATATTGATGAAGTCGCGCGGTTTGAGCGAAGAGGCGGCTTATGCGCTGCTGCGCAAGACCGCCATGAACCAGAACCGCAAGATCGCCGATATCGCTCAGAGCCTGGTGACGGCGGCGGGATTGCTGGGACCGCTGGAGGGCGAATGAGCATGGCGCACGAAATCACCGCCGGCTTCATGCCGCTCTTCGACAGCGCGGTCCTGGTCGCGGCCGGTGAGATGGGCTTTGCCGCGCGTGAGGGTATCGAGCTCAAGCTGCAGCGCGAGACCTCCTGGGCCAATATCCGCGACCGAATCGCCATCGGCCATTTTGACGTAGCGCATATGCTGGGCCCGATGCCGCTCGCCTGCAGCCTCGGCCTCACGCCGCTTGCCTCGGAGACCATCGTGCCCTTCTCGCTTGGCCTCGGCGGCAATTGCGTCACCGTCTCCAACGCCGTGTGGGACGGCATGGCGGCGCATGGCGCGTCGCCCGACCTCGATCCGGCGCGCGCCGGGGCGGCGCTCGGCGCTTTGATCCACGAGCGAGCGAGTGCTGGCCGCGAGCCTTTGCGCTTCGCCGTCGTGCATCCGCATTCCGGGCACAATTACGAGCTGCGCTATTGGCTTGCCGCCTGCGGCATCGATCCCGACCGCGACATCGAGATCGTCATCGTGCCGCCGCCCTTCATGGCCGACGCATTGGCCACCGGCCGCATCGACGGCTATTGCGTCGGCGAGCCCTGGAACAGCGCCGCCGTCGCGGCAGGCACCGGCCAGATCGTCACCGTCAAGGCGCTGTTGTGGCGCAACAGTCCGGAAAAGGTGATCGGCGTGCGCAAGACCTGGGCGGAAGAAAACCCGGACGCGCTAGCGGCGCTGCTGAGGGCACTGCATCACTCCGCCCGCTGGTGCCAGGATCCGGCAAACCGTGGCGACCTGGCGGCGCTGATGGCGAGGCCCGCTTTCCTTGGCCAGCCGGAGGCCATCCAGCTGCCGGCCCTGACCGGGCAGCTTCAACTTGGCGGGGGCGCAGCACGGCGTGTCGAGGATTTCTTCCTGCCCTTCGACAAGGCGGCCAACTTTCCCTGGAAGAGCCATGCGCTCTGGTTCTACACGCAGATGGTGCGCTGGGGGCAATTGCCGCATACGCCGCAAAACCTCGCCATCGCCCGCGACTGCTATCGGCCTGATCTCTACCGCGCGGCGTTGAGGCCGCTTGGCGTCGCCTTGCCCGGCGCCAATGCCAAGGTGGAGGGCGCGCTGAGGATGGCAACGCCAGTCGGCTCGGCCGGCGCGAGTCTTGTCCTTGGTCCTGACGGATTTTTCGACGGCCAGATCTTCGATCCGGACCGGATCGACGCCTACATCGCCGGCCAGAAACGCGCCTGATTATTTGCGCGCCAATCTTGTGCATTGCACAAAATTTATGCTGCATGTTTGTGCCATTGATCAATGTTTGACCGCGCCGCCGCTCGGCCCGGTCGAAGGGCAAACCTCCCATTGCGTTGATTTTCCTTGAAATTCGGCTTCCGAACGAAACTGGCACGCTTCCTGCTTTGAAATAATCGAGCCCGTTCGCGGGCAATGGAACAGGCGTCCAATGGCGGGCGCCACAGGCAAAGCTGCCGCTCAGGTCAATGCGCGATCCCGGATGTACGGACGCGAGAGCCTGGACGGCAGCTTTTTTCGTTTTGGACCGGAGACGACGATGACCAAGCGGATCGCAACAACATTGCTCAAGGATTTCTCCCGCCGCGATTTCCTGGCGAGCAGCGCGCTGACGGCGGCGCTGTTCATCGCAGCGCTCCTGCTGTTTCCAGCCAATCACGAAACCGAGGCCAAGGGGCCGCAAGTGACCGCGCAAGTCCCGGTCTCGCCGCGCTGACCGATGCCACGCCTCTGATCAACACAACACGCGGTGCCTCCCACGCCGCAAACCGGAGCCCAAGATGACCGCAAACCTCCCAGCCGCGCCCAGCCAGGATAATGCTTCCCGGCAGGCGCTCGTGATGTCCACCATCGCCTTCACCGTCTGTTTCGCTGTGTGGACGATCTTTTCCATCATCGGCGTGCGCATCAAGCAGGAGCTTGGGCTGAACGAGACCGAGTTCGGCCTGCTCGTCGGCACGCCGATCCTCACCGGCTCACTCGTGCGCATGGTGCTCGGTGTCTGGACAGACCGCTATGGCGGCCGCCTGGTTTATACCATGACGATGCTCGCGGCGGCGATCGCGACCTTCCTGCTCGCTTTCGCGCATACCTATGAGCAGATGCTGCTGGCCGCACTTGGCGTCGGGCTCGCGGGCGGCTCCTTTGCCGTCGGCGTCGCCTATGTCTCGCGCTTCTTCCCCGCCGGAAAGCAGGGCACGGCGCTCGGCATTTTCGGTGTCGGCAATGTCGGTGCCGCGGTCACCAAGTTCCTGGCGCCACTCGTGCTGCTTGCCTGGGGCTGGCAGTCGGTGGCGCTGGTCTGGGCCGCCGCGCTCGTCGTCATGGCAGTCATCTTCTGGTTCACCACCGGCGACGATCCGGTCATCCGCGAACGCCGCGCCGGCAAGGCGATGCCCGCAAGAAGCTTCTGGCAGGAATTCGCGCCGTTGAAGAACCTGCAGGTCTGGCGCTTCGCCTTCTACTATTTCTTCTCCTTCGGGGCGTTTGTGGCGCTGTCGCTCTGGCTGCCGCGCTACCTCATCGGCGTCTACGGCTTCGGTATCGCCACCGCCGGCATGATCGGGGCCGCCTATTCGATCCCCGCGAGCATCTTCCGCGCCTATGGCGGCGTGCTTTCCGACCGCATCGGCGCCCGCACCGTGCTCTACTGGACCTTCAGCGTCTGTGCCGTCGCGACACTCACTCTGTCTCTCCCCTCGGCAGACTATGTCGTGCGCGGCATCAGCGGGCCGATCCCGTTCCATGTCGAGATCGGCCCGCTCGCCTTCATCGCCGTCGCCTGCGTGCTCGGCTTCTTCATGAGCCTCGGCAAGGCCGCCGTCTACAAGCACATCCCCGTCTATTATCCGCAGAGCGTCGGCGCGGTCGGCGGCGTAGTCGGCATGATCGGCGGGCTCGGCGGCTTCATCCTGCCGATCGCCTTCGGCGCGCTGAACGACCTCACCGGCGTCTGGTCGAGCTGCTTCATGCTGCTCTTCCTCATTGTCGTCTCGTGCCTGGTCTGGATGCACGTCACCATCCGCCGGATGGAGCGCGCGGCCGAGGTCAAGAGCCCGTCCCTATCCTACGCCGCCGAATAGATCGGAGCCGACCGGACATGACCGAGAAACTTGTCATCATCGGCAACGGCATGGCGCCAGGCAGGATGCTGGAGCACCTGCTGGAAGCCGCGCCCGACCGCTACGCCGTGACCATCTTCAACGCCGAGCCGCGCGTGAACTACGACCGCATCATGCTGTCGCCGGTGCTTTCGGGCGAGAAGGAGTTCGAGGAAATCGTCATCCATGGCGACGGCTGGTACATCAAGCACGGCATCACCCTCTACAAGGGCCACCGGATCGTCGCCATCGACAGGGACGCCAAGACCGTCACCTCGGACCACGGCGTGACCGAGAGCTACGACAGGCTGGTCATCGCCACCGGCTCGGTGCCCTTCATTATTCCGGTGCCGGGCAAGGACTTGCCCGGCGTGCTCAGCTACCGCGACCTCGACGACGTCAACGCCATGCTGCTTGCCGCGCAGTCGCGCGCCAAGGCTATCGTCATCGGCGGCGGCCTGCTCGGACTCGAAGCCGCGGCCGGGCTGAAGGAGCGCGGAATGGACGTCACCGTGCTGCACGTCATGCCGACGCTGATGGAACGTCAACTCGATCCCGCCGCCGGCTACCTCTTGCAGAAGGCTGTCGAGGCGCGCGGAATCAGGGTCATGACCAAGGCCAACACCAAGGCCATTGTCGGCAACGGCAAGGTCGAGGGCGTCGAGCTGATGGACGGCACGATCATCCCGGCAACACTGGTGGTGATGGCGGTCGGCATCCGCCCGAACAGCGCCTTGGCCAAGGACGCAGGGCTCGAGGTCAATCGCGGCATCGTCGTCGACGACCGCATGCAGACGTCCGACCCCGCGATCATGGCGCTCGGCGAATGCGCCGAGGTCGGCGGCCATGTCTATGGGCTCGTCGCGCCTCTCTACGAGATGGCCCGCGTCGCGGCTGCCAGTCTGGCGGATGGCGAGGACAAGCGCTTCGTCCACTCCGACACGCCGACCAAGCTCAAGGTCACCGGCATCGACCTTTATTCGCTGGGCGACTTTGCCGACGGCGACGACCGCGAGGAGATCATCCTGCGCGACGCCTCCGCCGGCATCTACAAGCGCGTTGTGCTGCAGGACAACCGCATCATCGGCACGGTGCTGTTCGGCGAGACCGCAGACGGCGCCTGGTTCAACGACCTCAAGAAGAAGGCGACCGACATATCGGAGATGCGCGACACGCTGATCTTCGGCCAGGCGTTCCAGGGAGGCGTTTCTTCGGACCCTTTGGCGGCCGTTGCGGCACTGGCGGATGATGCGGAAATCTGCGGCTGCAACGGCGTCTGCAAGGGCAAGATCACCGGCGCGATCACGGCGAAGGGGCTGACCGGCCTCGATGATGTGCGCGCCCACACCAAGGCCTCGGCCTCCTGCGGCTCGTGCACGGGTCTCGTCGAGCAGCTGCTGAAGCTCACGCTGGGCGAGGCCTACAATCCGGCGGCGGTGCAGCCCATGTGCGGCTGCACGAGCCTTGGCCATGACGACGTGCGGCGACTGATCAAGGTGAAGGGCCTGAAGACGATCCCCGCCATCATGCAGGAACTCGAATGGAAGACCTCCTGCGGCTGCGCCAAATGCCGGCCGGCGCTCAACTACTATCTCGTCTGCGATTGGCCGGACCAATATGCCGACGACTACCAGTCGCGCTTCATCAACGAACGCGTGCACGCCAACATCCAGAAGGACGGCACCTATTCGGTGGTGCCGCGCATGTGGGGCGGGGTAACCAGCGCCGGCGAATTGCGCGCCATCGCCGACGTGGTCGACAAGTTCGATATCCCGATGGTCAAGGTGACGGGCGGCCAGCGCATCGACATGCTTGGCATCCGCAAGGAAGACCTGCCGGCGGTATGGGCCGATCTCGGCAAGGCGGGCTTCGTCTCCGGCCATGCCTATGCCAAGGGCCTGCGCACGGTGAAGACCTGTGTCGGCTCCGACTGGTGCCGTTTCGGCACGCAGGATTCGACGGGGCTCGGCATCCGCATCGAGAAGTTCATGTGGGGCTCATGGACGCCGGCCAAGGTGAAGATGGCGGTGTCGGGATGCCCGCGCAACTGTGCGGAGGCGACCTGCAAGGATGTCGGCGTGGTGTGCGTCGATTCTGGCTACGAAATTCACTTCGCTGGCGCCGCCGGCCTCGACATCAAGGGCACGGAAGTGCTGGGCCTGGTGAAGACCGAGGACGAGGCGCTGGAGGTGATCGTGGCGCTCGTCCAGATGTATCGCGAGCAGGCCCGCTATCTGGAGCGCATCTACAAATGGGCAAAGCGCGTCGGCACGGCCGAGATCAAGAAGCAGATCCTGGACGATGCCGAGAAGCGCAGAACCTATTTCGAGCGCTTCGTCTTCAGCCAGAAATTCGCGCAGGTCGATCCGTGGTCGGAGCGCGTCTCCGGCAAGGACAAGCACGAGTTCAGGCCGATGGCGTCGGTCGGGTTCGCGGAGGCGGCGGAATGACCAATATGAACTGGATCGCCATCGGCTCCATCGCCGACATCCCGCCGCGCGGCGCGCGCTGCGTCGCCACCCCGCAAGGCAAGATCGCCGTCTTCCGCACTGCGGACGACCAGGTCTTTGCCATCGACGACGACTGCCCACACAAGGGCGGACCGCTCAGCCAGGGGATCGTCCATGGCGCCGCAGTGACCTGCCCGTTGCACAATTGGGTGATCTCGCTGGAGACAGGCAAGGCGCTTGGCGCCGACGAAGGCTCGGTCCGGACGATCCCGGTCAAGGTCGAGGGCGAACGGTTGTTCATCGCGCTCGAAGCGCTGGCCTCGAAAGCGGCCTGAGGCATGCAAGAAGCACGCGAGGTGAGGACCGCCTGCCCCTATTGCGGGGTGGGCTGCGGCGTGCTCGCCGAGGTCGCCGCGGACGGTATGACGACCGTCCGCGGCGACCCCGATCATCCGGCCAATTTCGGCCGGCTCTGCTCGAAAGGTTCCGCCCTTGGCGAGACGCTCGGCCTCGAAGGCCGTTTGCTGCGGCCGGAAATTCTCGGCAAGCCGGCGAGCTGGGACGAAGCGCTCGACCTCGTGGCCGCGAAATTCTCGCAGGCTGCCGCCGAGCACGGCCCGGACTCTGTCGCCTTCTATGTCTCCGGCCAGTTGCTCACCGAGGACTATTACGTCGCCAATAAGCTGATGAAGGGCTTCATCGGCTCGGCCAATATCGACACCAATTCGCGGCTCTGCATGGCCTCGTCCGTCGCCGGCCATCGCCGCGCTTTCGGCGAGGACCTCGTTCCCGGTGTCTATGAGGATTTCGAGTGCGCCGATCTCATCGTGCTCACCGGCTCCAACACCGCATGGTGCCATCCCGTTCTCTATCAGCGCATGCTCGCGGCGCGAAAGGAACGCGGAACCAGGATCGTCGTCATCGACCCGCGCCGCACCGCAACCGCCGACGAATGCGACCTGCACCTGGCGCTCGAGCCGGGCACGGATGTGCTGCTGTTCAACGGGCTGCTTGCGCATCTCATGCAGGCCGGGAAGATCGATCCTGATTTTATCCGCGAGAGTACCTCGGGCTTTGATGCCGCAGCGTCCTTGGCCGGTGCCGATGCGCCGTCGGTCGCGCGCGTGGCAAAGGGCTGCGGGCTGGCGGCAGCGGATGTCCAGGCCTTCTACGATCTCTTCGCCGAGACCGAGCGGACGGTCACCGTCTACAGCCAGGGCGTCAACCAGTCGGCGCATGGAACCGACAAGGTCAACGCCATCATCAACTGCCATCTCGCCACCGGCCGCATCGGCAAGCCCGGCACGGGGCCGTTCTCGGTCACGGGGCAGCCGAATGCCATGGGCGGCCGCGAGGTCGGCGGTCTGGCCAACCAGCTTGCCGCGCATATGGATTTCGCGGACGAGGCCAGTGTCGACCGGGTCTCCCGCTTCTGGAATGCGCCGAACATCGCCCGGCGCGGCGGCCTAAAGGCTGTGGACATGTTCCAGGCGGTCGCCGACGGCCGCATCAAGGCCTTGTGGATCATGGGCACCAATCCCGCCGTCTCGATGCCCGACGCTTCGCGTGTGCGCACTGCATTGTCCAAATGCGATTTCCTCGCGGTCTCGGATGTGACCCGCACCGACACCACGCGCTATGCCGACGTGCTGCTGCCGGCGGCCGCCTGGGGCGAGAAGGATGGCACCGTCACCAATTCGGAACGGCGCCTCTCGCGCCAGCGGCCGTTCCTGCCGCCGCCCGGCGAAGCGAAAGCCGACTGGCGCATCATCTGCGAGGTCGCCGCGCGCATGGGCTTTGGCGACGCCTTCGCCTACCAGACGCCAGCCGCGATTTTCCGCGAGCATGCAGCGCTGTCCGCCTTCGAGAACGACGGCAAGCGCCTGTTCGACCTTGGCGGCGTGGCTGATCTCAGCGATGAAGATTATTCCGCCTTCGCGCCGCGCCATTGGCCCGCGTCGGAGCGATGCGAGCAGCAGACGAGACTTTTCTCCGACGGTCGTTTCCCAACACAAGACGGCCGCGCGCGTTTCGTGCCGGTGCGGCAGGAGGCGACGGCCTTCACGGTCGACGCGGACTATCCGCTTGCCTTGAACACCGGCCGGCTGCGCGACCAGTGGCACACGATGACGCGCACCGGAAACGTGCCGCGTTTGATGGCGAACGCGCCGGAGCCCGCAGTCGACCTTAATCCGGCGGACGCGGCGGCGCATCAGCTCAAGGATGGCGACCTCGCTCATCTTTCAACCCGCTTCGGCTTCGCTCGCGCGAGGGTGCGTGTGGCCGACGCACAGCGGCGCGGCCAAGCCTTCATGCCCATGCATTGGAGCGGCCAGTTCGCGGCCAGGGCAGCAGCCGGCCTGTTGTCCTCGCCGGTCACCGATCCGCATTCCGGCCAGCCGGAGCTCAAGCATGTCCCCGTCAGGATCGTGCGGGAAGACACCGGCTGGGCCGGCGTGCTCATCACACGGCGCGATCTCAGGCCAACGGGTTTCGTCCATTGGAGCCGGCATGCAGTCGAGGGCGGATGGGTCTACGAACTCACCGGGACCGAGCCGCCGGACCAAGGCATTCTGCTGGCGCGCAAGCTGCTCGGCGCCCAGCGACGGGATCAGCTCCTGGAATACACCGACCGTCGCGGGCTCGCCTATCGTGCCGCTGCGATCGACGAAGGCGGGGCCATGGCCGAAGCCTTGCTGGTCGCCGCCCCGGACCAGCTGCCCATGCGGGACTGGCTGGTGTCGTTGCTCGCCACGCGCCAGCCGCTGTCGGCTGCAGACCGGCACGCGCTGTTGTCAGGCCGCTCGTCGGTGCCGATGCCGGCCATCGGGCGCGTCGTGTGCGCCTGCTTCCACGTCGGCGCCAATCAGCTTGCGTCGGCCGTGGCCGCCGGATGCGACAGCCTCGAAGCGATCGGCTTGACACTGCGCGCGGGCACCAATTGCGGCTCATGCCGCTCGGAGATCAGGGCGATCATCGAAGCCCGCCAGGTGCAAGCGGCTGAGTGAGCTGTGCCCGTCGCGGCCCGTTTTATCGATCCTCGATGATCCTCAAATACGCCGCCGTCACGAACAGCACGATGAAGCCGAACAGGATGCGGCGGCCGCCTTCGGGCATCTGCAGGATGGTGAGCAGCGTCGTCAGCACGGTCAGGATCAGCGCGCCGATGATGGTGCCCGTATAGCCGCCGCGGCCGCCGAAGATCGAGGTGCCGCCGATGACGGCGGCAGCCACCGAAGGCAGCACCAGCGGTTCGGCGAGCGAGAGCGAGGGCGCCTTGATCAGGCCGATATAGAGCAAGCCGGTGATGCCGGCGAGCAGGCTGGAGAGGACGTAGAGCGCGGTGATCACCTGCCAGTAGCGGACGCCTGACAGGCGCGCGGCGCGTTCATTGTCGCCGACGGCATAGAGCAGACGGCCGAAGCCGGTGCGGTTCAGCATGAAGACGATCAGCACCGCCACCGGCACGAACAGGAGAAGCGCGTTGGGAACGCCGTAGGTGAGGCCGGTGCCCAGCCAGTTGAGGAAATCGGGAATCCTGGCGCCGGACGCGATCACGGTGCGCTGGTAGACCTGCAGGAAGCCGGTGCCGATCAGGCTGGTGCCGAGCGTCATGATCAGCGGATGCACCCGAAACACGCCGACGCCGATGCCGTTGACGAGGCCGATCAGCACGGCGGGCAGCATGGCCAGCAGGAAAGCCACCGTCGGATCCTGGTTGACGATCTGCGTCGCCATGATGAAGGCGCTCATCGTCGCCACCGTGCCGACGGAGAGATCGATGCCGCCGGTCAGCATCGTCATGGTCTGGCAGCCGGCGAGGATCGCCAGCGGGATGGCGAATTTCGCCGTGTTGGCGATCCAGCGCTCGTTGACGATGCCGGGGCGCAGGATCTGCAGGATCACCACGAGAACGATCAAAAGGATGATCAGCGGAATGAGCGGCCGGTCCGCCATAAAGCGCTTCAGGCGGCGGCCGAATGAAACAGGCCGAGGCATGGTCGCGATGTCGGTCATGGCGTTGCTCCTGCCGGGCGGCTCCGCATGGTGATGAAGGCGCCGAACATGACGACCGCGACCATGATCGCGCCTTCTATGATCGCGGTGACGTTCGGATCGATGGCCAGAAGCGTCAGGTCGGTGCGCACCAGCCTCAGCACGAAGACGGCGATGATCGGCCCGAGCAGGCCGCCCTTGCCGCCGCCGAGCGCAACGCCGCCCAGCACCACGGCGGCGACGCTGGCGAGCAGATAAGGCCCGGGGATGGGCGCGCCGATGCCGGTGCTGATGGTGAGCGAAAGGCCGCCGAGCGCGGCGAACAGGCCGGAGAGCGCATAGGCGACGATCCTGGTGCGCGCCACCGGCACGCCGCTGCGGAAGGCGGCGAGCTCGTCGCTGCCGATGGCGTAGATGGAGAGGCCAAGCCGCGAGCGCCTGAGCGGAATCCACACGATGCAGAGGCAGACGACGAGCAGCGCCAGCGCCTTTGGAACCCAGGCGTCGGCCCAATCCGGCAGGCCGGGGATCGGCGCGGTGCCGATGACGCTTGCCTTCAGCCACTCGGCGGCGGCGCCGCCGGGAGCACCAAGCACCAGCAGCGCCGCGCCTTGAAGCACGAACAGCATGGCCAAGGTGACGACGATGTCGGGCACCCGCGTGACGACGATGAGGACGCCGTTCAGAGCGCCGAGCACCAGCCCCATGGCCAGCACGAAGGGCACGACGAACAAGGCATATTCCTCGCTGGCGCCGTTCATCATCGAGGCGGCGGTCACGCTGGTCAGCGCCATCATGGCGGCGACCGACAGGTCTATGCCGCCGGCGATGACAACGACTGTCTGGGCCGCGACCGCGAAGCCGTAAGGCAGAACCGCCCGCGCCAACGAACCAAAGTCGCCGCTGCCATAGCCCGGCTGGATGAGCTTGGTGACGACGAAGAGGAAGATCAGCAGGGCGAAGAGGCCTGCGACCCAGCCCTGGTTGCGGAGAAAGCGGCTCATGACGCGGCCTCCGCGCTGGAACCGGGTTTGATCTCGGCAAGGATGCCGACATCCGCCTTGGCTCCGCGCGGCAGGCCGTAGGCGGCCCGCATCAACGCCGCTTCGTCGGCTTCTTCCACCGGGAAAGTGTCGACGACGCGGCCGCCGAAGATGACGATGACGCGGTCGCAGACACGCTGCACCTCTTCTATCTCGGATGTGTAGAACAGCACCGACTTGCCCTGGCCGGCAAGCTCGCGCAGCAGCTTGTAGATCTCCTGCTTGGTGCCGACATCGATGCCGCGCGTCGGGTCGAAGCAAAGGATGGTGCGGGCGTTGGCCGCGATCCAGCGGGCGATGGTCACCTTTTGCTGGTTGCCGCCGGACAGGCGCTGCACTTCGCCCTGCGCGCGGGTATCGATCTGCAACCTGCCGATGGCGCTGGAAACCACCACCTGCTCCCGGCGCATGCGGATCGGCCCCCATTTGCGCGGCGCCGCGCTGAAGGGCAGCGCGATGTTCTCACGCACCGAACGCTGCATGGCCAAAGCCTCGGCGCGGTCGCCCGGCACATAGGCGATGCCGGCCTGGATGGCGTCGCCCGGATGCGAGAATTTGACCGGCGCGCCATCGACGTCGATGGTGCCGCCTGTCGGACGGATCGACCCGGCAAGCGCGGCGAAGAGCTCGTCCTGCCCCTGTCCCTCGAGCGCAAAGACGCCGACGACCTCGCCATTGGCGAGATCGAAGGAGACGTCGTTGAGCTTGGTGCCAAGCTGCAGGTTACGGACCGACAATCGCGGACGACCGCCGCGGGCAACCGCCACCTCATTCGCCGCGCGCGCGGCGACGCGCGTCTTTTCGATGCGTGTGCCGAGCATCATTTCGACTATTCTTTCCTCAACGCCCGGTTCGATGTCGACGACACCGACGGTTGCGCCGTCGCGCAGCACGGTCGCGCGATCGCAGAGCGCGGAGATCTCGACGAAACGGTGCGAGATGAAGATGACGGAGCGGCCGGCGTCGCCCTGGCGGCGCACGACTTCCAGCACCTTCTCGGCAAGGTTCGCCGGCAGAGCCGCGGTCATCTCGTCGAGCAGAAGCACGTCGGGTTCGACGGCGAGCGCGCGGGCGAGATCGAGCACGCGCAGGGTGGCCAAAGGGATATGGCGGGCCGTCTCGCGGATATCGAGGTCGGGAATACCGAGCTCGCGCACCCAGGCGCGGAAGGGCTCGACCGGCGTGCCGGTGAGCCGCAGGTTGGACAGGACATCGAGATCGGGGATCAGCGCCGGTTCCTGGTAGACCGGCAGCATTCCGGCACGACGGGCGTCGGCGGGCGAGCGGACATCGAGCTGCTGGCGGCGGATCAGGATGCGTCCGGCATCCGCCTTGATCGCACCGGTCAGGATCTTCACCAGCGTGGACTTGCCGGCGCCGTTGGCGCCCATCAGCGCATGCACTTCACCCGGCAATACGGACAGCGAAGCGTTGCGCAGCGCGGCAACCGCGCCGTAGTTCTTCGTCACGCCTGTGGCGTCGAGGAGGGGGCTTTGCGGCAATGGGTTTGTTGTCAAATCGTGGGGTTCTCGTTCCAAAAACTGATGCAGGCCGCGGCTGACCTCATCTTCTCCCCTTGTGGGAGAAGGTGTCGCCGAAGGCGACGGATGAGGGGTGCTCCAGCGGAGGGAGACATTGGCGTTCCCTGGAACACCCCTCATCCGTCTCGGCGCTATCGCGCCGATCCACCTTCTCCCACGAGGGGAGAAGGCAGAAGGGCGTCTCGTCTCCTATTCGCCGGGGCCCTTGCAGGCGATGATCTGGTCCTTGGTGTAGGTCGTCCAGTCCGGGATCGAGATCGAGACCGGCCATTCGGGGCTGAGCGAGGGATCGACGACGCTCTTCAGCTTGGCCTTGCCTTCCTCCGTGGCGTTTTCCCAAAGCTGCGGTTCGACCCGAACGGTCTGCTGCGCCGGTTTCTTGCCGTCGAGGATCTGGAGCGCCAGCGTCACGCCGGCGCCGCCGATCGAGCCGGGATTGGTGACGGCCGCACCCACCAGGCCCTTGACCGAGCTCAACTGACCGACGAAGCCGGCATTGTCGGCGCCCACGACCGGCACCATCGGCGCTTGCTGCTCGACCAGCGCATCGACGATGACGTTGTCGATGCCGGAGGTCCAGATGCCGTTGATCGGCGTGCCGGTGGCGAGGAAGGACAGTATCTGCTGCTTGGCCTGGTCCTGCTGCCAGCCGGTGAAAACTTCCTGAGCGACCTTGACGTCGGGGAATTCGGCCAGCGCCTTCTTGAAGCCTTTGTCGCGGTCAGAGTCGGCCGAAGCGCCGGCGGCGCCGCGCATGTAGAGCACCTCGCCCTTGCCGCCCATCTGCTGGAACAGCCACTTGGCGCCGAGATAGGCGTACTGCTCCTGGTTGTTGGAGATGATGTAGGCGGACGGCTCGGTCACCGCCTGGTCGACGGCGACGACGACGATGCCGGCCTTGGTGGCTTCCTCGAGGCCGGCCTTGATGCCGGCAGGATCGGCCGGGTTGACGACGATGGCGTCGACCTTGGCGCTGATCAGGTTGCGGATGTCCTCGAGCTGGCCGGCGGCATCGGTGTTGCGATGGGCGATATTGAGCTTCCCCACCTCGCCGGATGCGAGCGCCTGCGCCTTCATCGCGCAGATCATTTCCTCGCGCCAGCCATTGCCCTGTACGGTGTTGGAAATGCCGATCGTGTACTTGCCGGCGGCGGCCGAGCCGCCCGCCGAGGCAAGCAGCGCGGCGCCGGCAAGGAGCGAGGCCACGGTCAGATGTCTTTTCATTTCAGTACTCCTCCACATTGATCTTTTCAGTTCGGTTCTAGGCTCTGATTCAGTCGGAGCCAAGCTTTTCGTCATTTGATGAAGGGACGCAGCACGTCGCGGGCCAGCAGGAAACCGCGCTTGACCTTTTCGTCCGTCCCCTCGAAGCGCCGGTCCTCATGCTCGATGATGACCGGCCCGTCATAGCCGGCCCGGTAGAGGCCCGAAAAAATCCTGCTCCAGTCGATGTCCCCAAGCCCCGGCATGCGCGGCACCTGCCAGCCTATGCCAGCCGAAAGGATTCCGCGCTCGTACAAACCATCATGATCAATCATCAGGTCCTTGGCATGCACATGCAGCATGTTCTTGCCGAACTCGCGGATGAAGCGCTCCTTGTCGATCATCTGCCAGACGAGATGCGAGGGATCGAAGTTCATGCCGACATCGCCGCCCCAGGCCTCGAGGATGCGGCGCCAGACATAGGGCGAGTAGGCGATGTTGTGTCCGCCCGGCCATTCGTCATAGCTGAAGATCATCGGGCAGTTCTCGAAAGCGAGCTTCACGCCATGCTCGCGGGCATGGGCGATGATCGCCGGCCAGATTTTCTGCGCATCCTCCCAGTTGGTGTCGACGTTCTTCGAAGCGTCGCCGCCGCAGAAAGTGTTGACGAGCGGCACGCCCATGCGGCTCGCCAGCACAATCACCTTCTTCAGATGGTCGATCACCGCTTCGCGATGCGCCCGGTCGGGATGGAGCGGATTGGGATAGAAGCCGAGACCCGAGATAGCCAGGCCCTTGCCGGCAAGCTCGGTGGCGATGTCCTTGGCCTCAGCGGCCGAGACGTCCACGTCGATATGGCTGGTGCCGGCATAGCGACGGCTGGCGCCGGAGGTCTTCGGCCAGCAGGCGATTTCCAGCGCCTCGAAGCCGGCCGAGCGCGCCCAATCGGCGACTTCGCCGAGCGGCGTATCCGGAAACGGTGCTGTCAGCAGTCCAAGCTTCATGATCCCTCCCGGTTGCTAACTATGCAGATCGCGCCGACTGCTTCAACCGCGCATCGGTTGGCCCAGCGCAGACCTGTCCGACAAAGCCCATAGGATCGTTCGAGAGCAAACCATCGAGCGCGGCGATGATATGCGCCCGGAACGTCGCGTTTGCGGCCAAGGACGGGTCGAAGATAGCGTCGACGGCGAGGATCGAATCGACGAGCGCTTTGCTGTCCGTACCGATGCGGTCGGCGATGGCGGCGATCTTGTCGGCAAACGGATCGGACACCTGCCAGGCGCGGCCGAAGCGGGCGGAAGCTTTGATCAGATAGGCCATCCAGCCGGCGACCGGCACTGACAGGAGCGCAATGCCCTCGCCCTTCGCCAGCCGATCGCGGATCGGGTTGAGCAGGCGCTGCACGATCTTCTGCGACCCGTCGGTGGCGATCTGGTGGTTGCGATGGCGGATCGCCGTGTTGGTGAGGCGCGACAGGCTCCGCTCGACATAGGCGGCCGGCGCTATGCCGGGCACGGGCATCAGCGTCGGCAGCGTTTCCTCCGTCAGCATGCGTCGAACGAAACGGGCCAGAAGCGGGTCGGCCATCGTCTCGAACGTGTGTTCGAAGCCGCCCAAAACCCCGAGATAACTGAGCGTCGTCTGGGCACCGTTCAGCACCCGCATCTTGAGGTGCTCGAATGGCGTGACATCGTCGACGAAGGTCGCGCCAACGAGATCCCAGCGCGGGACGCGGCCGGCGAAGCGGTTCTCGATCACCCATTGGCGGAAGCGCTCGCCGACGACGACGGCGCCGTCGCGATAGCCGAAGCGCCGCTCGACGGTGTCGATATCGACCTTGGTCGTCGCCGGCGCGATGCGGTCGACCATGGCCGAAGGGAAGGCGACATTGGCTTCGATCCAGTCCGCCAGCTTCCTGCCGCGCCGTTCGGCGAATGCGCGTACGACATTGCCGAGGATGATGCCGTTGGTCTGGATGTTGTCGCAGGACAACAGCGTCACCGGCCGGCTATGCGTGGCCATGCGCAGTTCCAGCGCGCGCGCCAGGACACCGGGCACACTGCGCGGCGTCTCGGGGTTGGCGAGATCGTAGACGATATCGGGATGGTCGAGGTCGAGCGCGCCGCTCGACGGAATGTGGCAATAGCCTTTCTCCGTCACCGTCATGGTGACCGTCTCGATGTCGGGCGAGGCGAGTACATCCAGCGCCGGCGCCGCGCTGTCCTGGCTGTCGACGACGCGAACGATACTGCCGATGACGCGCGCTTCGACTTCATCGTTCTGGCGGATCAGCCGTGTGTAGAGGCCGTCCTGGCGTCCCAACGTGTCGACCAGCAGGGGAGGGCGGATATTGATGCCGACCAGTCCCCAGCGGTCGAAATCCTTCGCCAGGAGGTCGTCGGTGTATTCAGCCTGGTGGCAGCGGTGGAAGGCGCCGAGGCCGATATGGGCGATCCCAGGCTTCAGCGCGGCGCGATCGTAAGCCGGCTTGCGGACCTCCGACGGCAATCGGCCGAGCAGGGCAGGACCGAGGTTCTCGGCGCTCACCGATTGGCTCCGATCACCCATTGCTCCTGGTCGATCAGCGCCCCCGTCATGGGGCCTGCCGCGTCGGAAAGCAGGAAGACGGCGAGATTGGCTATGTCGGTCACGGAGAAAAGCCGGCCGAAGGGCTGCGTCGCATTGGCCGCATCGAGCCAGCCCGGACCCTGGCCGAGCGTCTCGGCCTGCATGACGCGCTCGGCCGGCGTGTCGGTCCAGCCGACATTGATGCCGTTGACGCGGATACGGTCGAAGCGATGAGCATTGGCGGCGTTCCTGGTCAGCGTCGCCAGCGCACCCTTGGTGGCGGAATAGACTGCGAGTTCCGGCGAGCCGCAATGCGCGTTGATCGACAGGATGTTGACGATCGAGCCGCCCTGTCCGCGTTTCTTCATATCGGCGATTGCCGCCTGCATCAGGAAGAAGGGCGCGCGGGCGTTGACGGCAAACAGCGATGCCCAATCGTCGAGGCTGGCGTCCACGAAGGAAGCGCGATCGGTCAGGCCGGCGGCGTTGACCAGGCTGTCGATGCGACCAAAACGTTCGATGCAGGCTTGCGCCAGTCGCGCCGGGGTTTCCGGATCACCAAGGTCGGCGGAAGCGAAGGCAGCAGCGGTGCCCATGGCCGAGAGTTCTGCCGCGGCAGCGTTGCCGCGCTTCTGGTCCCGCCCGGTGATCAGCAGGCCGGCGGCGCCGGAACGCGCGGCTATCTCGGCGATCGCCCGGCCGATGCCTTGCGTTGCGCCGGTGACCAGCACCACCTTGCCGTCGAGACGAACCTCCATTCCTCCTCCGGAACAAAGTTTCCATTTTTTCAAATATGGAACGACGGTTCTCTTTAGTCAATCGTGCTAGAGCGGTTCACCGTTTTCATGGAACCGGTGAACCGCTCTATCTCCTTGTGTTTCGCGATTCCGGACGGAAAACCGCTCACACCTTTCCTGGAATTGCTCTTATCAGCCTGTCCGCTGCGCGACGACGCCGTGGACCAAGGCCATGCCCACCGCAAGCGAGGCGGCAAGCGAGCGGAAACCGCCAAAGTCCTGCTCGACCACTTCAAGCCAGGTGTCGGAGAGTTTTGCCAGCGGCGAAAAGGTGCTGTCGGTGATGGTGAGAATGCGCGCCTTGCGCTCATGCGCGACGGCGACGAGGTCGGGCGTGATCGAGTTGTAGGGGCTGAAGGAGACGGCAAGCACTGCGTCGCGCGGCGTGATGCAGCCGACCTGATCGAGCGCAGTCGAGCCGACGTTGTCGACCAGGACGTTGCGCACGCCCTGCTGCGACAGCGTGAGTGACAGATAGGTGGTGACGGGGAAGGCGCGCTTGCTGCCGATGACATAGATCAGTTCGGCCGCCGCCAGATGATCGACCATCGTCTCGAACGCGGCGATATCGAAATCATTGCCGATGCGGCCGAGCGAGGCCTGGCAGGCAGCGACCATGCCATTTAGAAAATGCAGGTTCGCGTTCGGCTCCGCGGCCTTGTCCTGGCTGCCTTGCGTATCCGGCCAGGAGCCCTTCATGCGGTCCTTGAACAGGAGCTGGAAATCGGAAAAGCCCGAATAGCCGAAGATCTGCGCGAAACGCACCAGTGTCGAGGGCTGCACGCCGGCCTGGTCCGCCACCTGCGCGATCGTGCCAAGCGCCACCTCGCTCGGATGCTGCCAGAGGAAGATCGCCACCTGGCGAAGCCGTTTCGGGAAATGCACGGTTCCCGACGCAAGCACCGCCCGCAATTCCTCGTAGGTTTGGGGCTTGGTGTAGCCAAGTGCTGCTAGCGACCGGCCTTGTTTGCGGGGAGCGCTGTCACCGGCCTGGCCGAGTGAGGTTCGCCGCCCGCTCATGGTATGGGCCGGGTTTGAAGTACCGCGCAGGAAGGTGAAGACCGCCAATTTTCTAAGTTGGCGCCGCCCCTCATCCGCCTATCGGCACCTTCTCCCCGTATAGTGACGGGGAGAAGGGGAGCGGCCGCAGCCTTGGCGCCCTTTCCGCAACGCTGGCGATTGGCGAAACCGGTGATGAGAGCGCCCCTCTCCCCGTCACTATACGGGGAGAGGATGCCGGCAGGCAGGTGAGGGGCGGCTCCAGCGCCCGGAAAAAGGGCAGCCATCCGACGCTTCATCACCCAGACCCTCCGTCTTTCCTACAAGCCTAGTGCGGCACGATCGTTTTACAAAACAAAATCTGGAAAAACTGTTCGAAATTGGTGGGAAGCCCCCGTATAGTCGCACGTTGCCAATGACAGTTATCCGCGAGGAATCGAAACATGGTCTATGCAACCGCTGACGGAACCTCGCGACAATGTCTTCGGGTCGGCATGGTCGGAGGCGGCCGCAACGCTTTCATTGGCGCCGTGCACCGGCTGGCCATGCGGCTCGACGACCAGATCGCGCTGGTCGCCGGCGCATTGTCCTCCGATCCAGAGAACGCTGCGGCCTCCGCCGCGGAGATCGGCATCGCGCCTGAGCGCAGCTACGCCGACTACCGCGCCATGGCGAAGGCCGAAGCGGCGCGGGCCGATGGCATCGAGGCGGTCGTCATCGTCACGCCCAACCATCTGCACGCCCCGATCGCCACCGCCTTCCTCGAAGCCGGCATCGATGTCATCTGCGACAAGCCGCTGTCGACGAAGCTCGCCGAGGCCGAGGCGCTGGTGGCGCTGACCAAAGCGAAGCAGCGCCGCTTCGTCGTCACGCTCAACAACACCGGCTACGCCATGGTGCGTCAGGCGCGCGAAATGGTGGCAGCGGGCGAGCTCGGCCGCATCGTGTCGGTGCATGGCGCCTATATCCAGGACTGGCTGACCAAGCCGATCGATGCCGAGGGCCAGAAGCAGGCGGAATGGCGCACCGATCCGGCGCGCGCCGGACAATCGGCCGTGCTCGCCGATATCGGCGTGCACGCCTTCAACCTGGCAAGCTTCGTCTCCGGCTTCGAGGCCGACGCGGTCTCGGCCGACCTCTTCACCGCCGTGCCGGGACGGCGGCTCGACGACAACGCGCATGTGCTCGTGCGCTGGACGGGCGGGGCGCGCGGCACGATCCTCGCCAGCCAGACCTCGCCCGGTCACTACAACGACCTTTCGGTGCGCATCTATGGCGAAAAGGCCGGACTCGAATGGTCGGGATCGCGGCCAGAGGAACTGCGCTTCTCGCCCTATGGCGAGGAAACCCGCACGCTGGTGCGTGGCGGCCACGGCTCGACGGCGGAAGCTCGGCGCGTCTCGCGCATGCCGGCTGCGCATCCCGAGGGCTATATCGAGGCCTTCGCCAATTTCTACCGCGACGCCGCCGACATTATTCGCGCGCATCGCGAAGGTGGCACGGCCGATCCGGCGCGCGTGGCGCAAGTGCCGGATGTCGTCGACGGCGCGCGCGGCGTGAAGTTTGTCGCCGCGGCGGTGGAGTCGAATGCGGCGGGAGGGGCTTGGACGGCGGCGCGGTTCGGCGGCTAACACTGTGGCGGCAGCACGGCGAGCGTCGCGATCACCAGGCCGGTGTTGACGGCGGAAGGCGCGTTCGGCGCGCCTCCCGCAAGGCTGTCAACGCCGGCGCCGCCTGGTTGCGGAATGCTTGGGCGGCGCGTCATTCTCGTCGGGATTTGGGATCGGCTCCTCGTCGGGCAGCCGGTCGGGATCCGGCTCGCGGACCGGCTTCGGCTCCGGGATCGGCGGCGGGGTGGGCACCGGCGTGGGGGATGGGTCCGGATTGGGGAGAATGGCCATCGCGTTTTCCTTCCGCTCTGTGCCCGACAAACTTCGCTGCGAACCAAAAACCGGGATCGCCTGCCCGACCTTAAACGACGGTGTGATCGCCGCCGCATTCAAACGCTTCGTCGGTGAGATCGGCAGCGCAAGCTGCCAGAACGGCCACGCCCGCGGATGGTTCCCACACGATCGCGCCGCGCGATGACGGCAAGTGGCGATCAAATGATTCTGCGCGCCTGTTCCGGCTCTTGCCGGCGACTGGCCGTGCCTTAGTTCCATTGCCAGCGGGTGGCCAATTTGCCGATACAGGAGACGGCCGTGAAGCACCAAACCCTTGAACAAATCAACGCCGTTGCCGACGTTCATGCCGAAGCACCGGCTCTCATCGCCAATCGTGGCCAGCGCCTTGAGCGCTGGGCGCAACTTCTCGAACAAGACCCCGGCCGCCGCCTGACGGCGCTGACCGGCACCGAATACGCTTCGCCTGATGTGCGTCAAAGAATGCGCACCGACGGATCGGCGATCACCGTCGCTTTCGAGGATCCGATCTTTCGAGCGCAAGGCTTGCGGGACGACACCTATGGTGAAGCCAGGCGCTTCTTCGAAATGAGCGACTGGCAGCTGCATGAGGTCGTCTGCCATTGCCACGTCGGCGCCAACATGCCGGCCCGCTGGGCGGCATCGCGCGTGCGCGCAGCGATCTCTCCGGGCGCGGGCATTTTTGCCTGGCTGAGAGCGGTGTTCATGCATTAGAGCGGTTGCGTCGGCGGGATCGCGCGCGCTCGACGGTTGACGGAAACGAAGGAGAGGCGCCGGGCTCTCCTCCGCGTCAGCGGTCGATCTCGCCGAAGACGATGTCGAGCGAACCGATGATCGCCGCGACATCCGCCACCATATGCCCGCGCGACAGGAAATCCATCGCCTGGAGATGGGCGAAGGAGGGCGCGCGTATCTTGCAGCGATAGGGAACGTTGCTGCCGTCCGAGACCAGATAGACGCCGAACTCGCCCTTCGGCGCCTCGACGGCCGCATAGACTTCGCCAGGCGGCACGCGGTGGCCTTCGGTATAGAGCTTGAAGTGATGGATGGTCGCCTCCATCGAGCGCTTCATGATGGCGCGCGGCGGCGGCGTGATCTTCTGGTTGGGCACCGCGACCGGGCCCCGGCCTTCGGCCGAGCGGAGCTTTTCCAGGCACTGCCGCATGATCCGCACCGACTGGCGCATCTCTTCCATGCGTACCAGATAGCGATCGTAGCAGTCGCCGTGCTTGCCGATGGGGATGTCGAAATCCATTTCGGGATAGCATTCATAGGGCTGCGCCTTGCGCAGGTCCCAGGCGGCGCCCGAGCCGCGCACCATGGGGCCGGAGAAGCCCATCCCCCAGGCGTCGTCGAGCGACATCACGCCGACGTCGACATTGCGCTGCTTGAAGATGCGGTTGTCGGTGAGCAGGCCCTCGAGATTGTCGCAGGTCTTCAGGAACGGATCGCAGAAATTCCAGATGTCGTCGAGCAGCTTTTCCGGCAGATCCTGATGCACGCCGCCGACGCGGAAATAATTCGCGTGCATACGGGCGCCGGAGGCTCGTTCATAAAACACCATCAGCTTCTCGCGTTCAGCGAAACCCCATAGCGGCGGCGTCAGCGCGCCGATATCCATGGCCTGCGTGGTGACGTTGAGAAGATGCGACAAGAGCCGGCCGATCTCGCAAAACAGCACGCGGATCAACTGGCCGCGCCGGGGGACGGACAGTTCGAGCAGCTTTTCGGCGGCGAGGCAGAAGGCATGCTCCTGGTTCATCGGCGCGACGTAATCGAGCCGGTCGAAATAGGGCAGGGCCTGGAGGTAGGTCTTGTATTCGATGAGCTTCTCGGTGCCGCGATGCAGGAGCCCGATATGCGGATCGGCGCGGTCGACGATCTCGCCGTCCAGTTCCAGCACCAGCCTGAGCACGCCATGCGCCGAAGGGTGTTGCGGCCCGAAGTTGAGCGTGAAGTTGCGGACCGCGGCTTCGCTCATGACAGCCTCCGCAAGAATGGGGGATCGAATGCGGACCGCGGCCCGTCAGCCGCCGTCCGCCACATCATGCCGTCGTCTGGATGATCAGCGTCAGCGTACCGTCACCGTCGATGTTGGCGGCGACGACCTGCGAGGAGTTCAGCCCGTTCGCATGCAGAACCGACGTCGCCTCGGGTGAGGCGTCGACCGAGCTCTGCAACTTGGCCAACTCCTTGGCCGTCGTCCTGGTGACTACGGCTTCGGCCTGCGCCTTCACTTCCGACGGCAAGTCCTCCATCGCCACCACGACGATATTGGTGACATTCTGGGCGGCAGCGTCCTGGCCGGGCTGCGGCTGGCCAGGGACGGCCTGGGCAGGGGGCGGCGCTTGCGGCGGCTGCGGATCGGCGCGTTGAGCGGAAGCGGGCTGCGCCAATGCCATTGCCGACAGCGTCAGGACCATCGTCAACATACGCATCGTCTTTCCTTTCGATCTCGAAATTCTGACGACACAACCCCGGGGGTCCGGCGATGGTTCCCGGATAGTCGCCGGCGCGGCTGCTTAAAGAGCCCGCATAGTCCGCAAGGTCACCGAGTAGCGATGGTGTTCGACCGGCGGGATGGAGTGTTCCCACTCGTTCCGCGCCGGGCCGGCCATGAGATAGATGGATCTGGGCTCGACCTCGATCGTTTCACGGTCCCATGCCGCGCCGTTCTTGCGGCGCAGCCGCAAGCTGCAGGGCGCGAGCAGGGAAACGCCGGCGACGAGCTCGAAATGCGGTTTGTCTCGGTGCCAGCCTATGCCGGCGCCGGGGCGATACTCGTTGATCAGCACCTGCGCGAATTCGGCTGCCGGGACGCCCGCGAAGGCGGCGACCTTGGCGCGAAGCGGCAGCAGGAAGTCCGGAATCGGCGGCGCTTCGAGCACCTGGCGGCGCTCATAATCATAGCGCAGGCCGAAGCCGACGACCTGTCTGTTGGCAAGATGGCCGTGAAAATCGAACGGCTTGAGAGGCAGGTGCTGGATGTGACCAACGAGTTCATCTTCCTCGTCGGGGGCAATCAGGTCCGGCTGGTAGGAGAAGCCTTCAGGCACGCTTGCGGGCGGCAGGCCGGCGGGCGCACCGAAGAGATCGCTCTGGAAAGCGCCCCCGCCGGTTCGGTTCCTGATTGATGACATGGGGCTCAGATAGGCAATGAGAGCGCTTCTGCAAGGCCGGTCCAGACATGGTGGAACCGAGGGGCCTACGAAGGATTAAGGGGTGGAAGTAGGAGGCGGCACATGCCCTCCACCGCGATCCGGAATATCCATTACGATCGGTCGAGGCGGGTCCTCTCCGTATGGTTCGTCCCGACCGGCAAGCGCTATGACTATGAGGATGTCGGACCCGAGGTCTACACGGCTTTCAAGACGGCTTTCTCGAAAGGGCAATTCTTCAACGAATTCGTGCGCGATCGTTTCAGATATCACCTGGTCGAGCATGAAGATCGTCATTGAGCACTATGGCCGGCGCGAGCAGAGGACGTTGGCCGACGGCTGCAGCGGCTGGCCTGCTAAATGTCTGAAAATATTGCATATTGTGAAAATTACTGGCGGAGAGAGCGTCTTTCGGTTTCGTGCCTATTGTACGAAACATTGAGTTTTTCATGCCATTTGTTACACAGTTTTTTACGCAACCTAGGATGGCCGCTTTGCGCCCCCTGTCTGCCGTAGAGCTCAGATTTGAAGATCGTTGAAAGCGGACATCGCCGGCGACCGCGTTGGAAGTCGTCGTTGCGCCAATCTTCTGACAATTGTACTCAGCTTCGCGAGTGTGGCGATCCGACCCCGTTGACGACCTTGGTCGTTGCAGACTGAACGTCCGGGGTCGGGAACCTGACCTTCAGCGCAAGAGCATTCGGGAGTGCTCTCGTCTGGGTCATTCACCACCGGTCATATCGAGGCCGCCCAAGTCTCAAGCCGTTGAACCCCGCAACGACGTGCATATGTGGAAGCTACAAAATCGGTCTCGCCTCTGTATCGGCCGATGGTACGGATGAGACGACCCACAGTTTACCACGGCGCTCGAGACGGCTAGCGGGCGACCCGCAGATGCCTTTTTCGTGTTATGATGGGCTTACAGCGCATAATCTCGACCTCGGCAATATGGCAGAGGCCGAACGCTATTTTTGCTCTGGCGCACCCCAGCATAGGCTCAACCCCGACGCTGGGTGTGCTGCCTTTTCCTGACTGATCCAGGGCAAGGAGGTAGTCCATGTCCACGAGTAGTGTCGACCGCCCGCTGCAGCCGGGCGACAAGGCCCCGAATATAGTGCTCGATGCGATATCGCGCGACGGCAAGATCGCGCTCGATGATTTTCGAGACCGTAACCCGTTATTGATCGGTATGTTTCGAGGCCTACACTGCCCGTTCTGCCGGCGCCATGTCGCGGCGATGGCGCGACTCAAGCCAGCCCTGCGTGAGAAAGGCGTCGAATGCCTGGCGGTGGTCATTACGCCGGTCGAGCGGGCGCGGCTCTATTTCCGTTACCACCCGGCCCCCGATCTTCTGGCAGCGTCCGACCCGGAGCGGGCCTCGCACCGTGCTTTCGGCTTGCGCGAGGTCGGGATGGACACGGTCATGGCGATACGGGTCGATCTCCCGGGCGAGTTGCCCGAGCCTATGCATGTCATGGCAATGAACGATTTTCTCAACAAGAAGGAAGGATATGAGATTACGGAAGCCGATCAGCAGGCGATGGCTTCCAGCCTGAGGGGGCAGGTTGTCGGTCAGTTCCTGATCGACCGAGGGGGCATCGTACGCTGGAACTTCACTGAAGCTCTGGAGGATGGCCTCAACACGTTCAGGGCACCGAATCCTGAGGAATTGATGTCGGCAGCTTCCCAAGTTGCACATTACTAGGCGGCGGAAATAGGCTGCTGAAAACTCGCTCGACGACCACCGTCCTGTGGTGATTCTGTGAATTTAACCATCATCGATGATGCGATGATGCTCAGGCGCGGAGGGCTAAGTCTGCCCGTGGGCTTCGTAGCGATTTCCATTCAAGGCCCGCGGAGCGACCCGACGCTAGAGTGAGCAGGCCTCGCGCATAGGCGGGGCGACGTCCCCTTCTTGCCGCAATCACACCGTTCCGACACAGGCGCGCCATATGGCAAGTTTCCACACCCTTTCCTGATTTTCTCTGGCGAAGTTGGAAGGTCCGGATCGGGTCACGGCGATGTTCGCACCGACCCGAACGTCCGCTATGTGAAGTTCCGAGGCCCGAAGCTGCCAATCCGCTTTCGGCCCAAACAGGACGCTGACCACCTCCACGTTGAGCGACGTCATGGCGGACTAAGCGGATTGCTGACAGTTTGTTACACAGATTAAGGACGCTTCGACCTTGAAGCGTTCCTATGAGTTAACTAAGTTCTTGAAATAATTCGTTTATCAGGAAAATTACTGGCGGAGAGAGCGGGATTCGAACCCGCGTTACGGTTTCCCGTAAACACACTTTCCAGGCGTGCGCCTTCAACCACTCGGCCACCTCTCCGTCCTTGACATCTCGCGCCGGCCGGTTTCGCCGCGCGGGTTGGGGAGATGCTCCCATGGGAAGTCCTCAACGGATATGTGGTGCCTTCAACCGGCAGGCAACCCTTCCCTGCGCCGATAGCCGTCTAGGCAAACGGGCGCGGGGCTCATCTAGTCGATCCGAAAGCGAATGCCAAGCCATAATGGCATTGCCGCGGCTTTTGCTGCGGAGAGAGCCGAGGCATGGGTCAAGAGGGGCGATCCGTTCGAATGATGTGCACAGGCCCATCGTGCCGCGCCGGTGATGCTTGACTTCACCTCCGCCCGGCTGTCGACTGCGCCAAATCTCTGTTTTCATGCAATCCCGGCGAACGGTTGCGAGCTTTCCTGGAATTGCCAGTTCGGTTTTTGCAATTTCCGACGAAAAGCCGCCAGGCGGCCTTCCCGGAATTGCTTGGGCGAGGGGCATCGTCCTGGCATGGCGTCGATCGACCAGCAACCCGCGGGGCGGCCGGACAGCGGGCTTTCCTTCATCCCGGTGGCGTGGCTCGTCATCGTCATGGGCTTGTCGGCCTACGGCCTGATTGCGAACTGGCGGCTGATCGGCGACTTCAGCCTGCCGGAAAATGCATTCCTGCTCGTCTACGGCGGCTTGACCGGCGGCGTGATCACCATCCTGTGGGGATTGTACCTGCTTGGCCTTGCCTTCAACCGCTCGGCCCGCTTCCCGCGCCATTACACGATCTGGCAGATCGCCATCATCGTCTGGCTGGTCCTGCGCCAGGCCTATGTGTCCTACGCCTTCGTGTTCTCGGTCGAGGCGCTGGGCTTCACCGTGGCCGAGATCGCCATCGGCCTGCTCTGCATCTATCTCCTGCGCAACGGCTCGGGCTCCGAGACCGTCTATGCCAATCCGGAGACCGAGCGGCCGCCGGTCTTGGTCTCGATTCTTGCCGCGCTGCTCGGCATCCTCGTTGGCGGCGCGATCGGCGCCTGCGGCGGGTTCTTCGCCGGCTCGCTGATCGCGGACCTGACGCATATGAGCTGTTTCGAGGGCGCCTGCGGATTTTTCGCGGCTTTTGTCGGACTGGGCGGCCTGATCGTCGGCGCGATCGCCGGCGGCATTTTCGCCATCTGGCGGGTGAACCGGCGCAAGCCTGCGCGGGCTCGCTAATTTCACGGCCCGCGATTGCGCGGAAACCAGGCACGCTCTATGTCGATTGCGGGGCAGACGGGAGCGTTCCCGGGGAGAGCGTCGATGTTGCGTTTCATCTTTCGGCTGGCAGCCATGATTGCGCTGTCGATCTCCGTCATCATGGCGGTGATCGATACGACACGCTCTGTCGCGGCATCGGCGCTGGTGATGACGCCGCTCAACACAAGCTGGCTGGCGGCCTCGCCGGATACCCGCGCGGCCTTCGAGACTTTCGTGCGCGCCAAGACAAGCCCGCTGGTCTGGGACGGCGCCGTCGCCTGGGTCATCGCGCAGCCCGGTTTTGCGGTGTTCGCGGTGCTTGCCTTCCTGCTCTACGCCATCGGCCACCGGCGCAAGCGCCGCGGCGCGGAATTCGCGCCAAGTCCCTGAAGGCCCTTGTTTTGACGCTGTTGCGGACGGGTCGGCTACGGCGAAACCGCTGAGCCCAACCGCCGGTAACCGCTTTTTCCAACAGGTCAAAATTCCACGTGAATTTTGTTTCGCGCCGTGCCAGATTGACCGCGAGCGGGAGGGGAAAAACACTTCCTGCCTGGCGCCGCAAGCCCGCCAGAGAACCGGGCGGGCAGGCGATGCAAAAACGGAAAAATAACCGACAGGGTGTGGATCACATGAAACGTATCGTTCTCGGCCTTCTGGCCGCAACCGCAATGGTTCTTCCGGCTTTCGCCGCGGATGTCCAGCCGGCCATCCTTTATGATCTGGGCGGCAAGTTCGACAAATCCTTCAACGAGGCAGCCTATCATGGCGCGGAGAAGTTCAAGGCCGAGACCGGCATCGCCTATGTCGAATTCGAGGTCTCCAACGCCTCGCAGCGCGAGCAGGCGCTGCGCCGCTTCGCCGAGGACGGCCGCAACCCGATCGTCATGGCCGGCTTTGCCTGGGAGGACGCGCTGAAGAAGGTCGCGGCGGAATATACCGATCTCAACTTCGCCATCATCGACGATGCCGTCGACCTGCCCAATGTCCGCTCGCTGGTGTTCAAGGAGAATGAAGGCTCCTACCTGGTCGGCATCCTGGCGGCGATGGCGTCGAAGTCGAAGAAGGTCGGCTTCGTCGGCGGCATGGACATCCCGCTGATCCGCAAGTTCGAATGCGGCTATGTCGGCGGCGCCAAGTCGGCCGGCGCGACGGACGTCATCCAGAACATGACCGGCGACACGCCGGCCGCCTGGAACGACCCGGCCAAGGGCGGCGAGATCGCCAAGACGCAGATCGACCAGGGCGCCGACGTGGTCTACGCGGCCGCCGGCGGCACCGGCGTCGGCGTGCTCCAGGCGGCGGCGGATGCGGGCAAGCTCGGCATCGGCGTCGATTCCAACCAGAACGGCCTGCAGCCCGGCAAGGTGCTGACCTCGATGCTGAAGCGCGTCGACGTTGCCGTCTACAACGCCTTCATGGACGGCAAGAACGGCACCTTCAAAGGCGGCCTCGAAAATCTCGGCCTCAAGGAAGGCGGCGTCGATTACGCTATGGACGACAACAACAAGGCGCTGGTGACCGATGAGATGAAGGCCGCCGTCGAAAAGGCCAAGGCCGACATCATCTCGGGCAAGGTCCAGGTGCACGACTACACCACCGACAACGCCTGCCCCTATTGATCTGTAGCTGAACCAAGCTTCGAACCGCCGGGCCAACGCCCGGCGGTTTCGTTTGGAGACGGTATGATGTGGCCGACAATCGAAGCGATGGCCGAGGACGACGTCGAACCAATGGCGCGGCTTCGGCTCAAAGCTTTCTTCGAGAGCGCGGATCGGACACTCGACGAGGACATGGCCGGCCTGCGCGGGCTGATCGCCGGCGATGGCTTCGAGGCCGCCTTTGTCGCCCGCGACCGTGGCCGGCCGGTCGGGAGCTGCCTGCTCGTCCGCGACGAGATCAGTTCGCCACACGATCTGACGCCATGGCTGGCCGGACTGGTCGTTGAGGAAGCCTATCGAAGCGGCGGTGTCGGCACGGCGCTGGTCGGAACCGTCGAGGCCCATGCAGCGACGGCCGGTGTCGGAACGCTCTATCTCTACACCTGGCAGGCGCGCGGCTTTTACGAAGCGCTCGGATGGTCGGCAGTCGAGACTTTCGATCAGGACGGCGCGCCGATGCTTCTGATGTCGAAGTCTCTGCTTTGATGCAATTCCGGACCGAAGGCTACGACGAAGGCGCCGAGCCCAACCGCCCGCACTTTTCCTGGAATTGCCTTTATAGCGTGCCGGCGAGATAGCCGAGCGCAAAGGCCGCCACCAGGGCAAGCGCGATGACAAAGCCCAGCCTGCCGCCGAGCGAATGCAGGCCGACGCCGTAGGGCTTGCGCTCGAGCCGGTGGATCATCGGTGGCGGTTCCGTGTCGCGGGCGGCGACGCCGGCCGGCCGCGGCTGCATCTGCGGCAGTTCGGCAAGGCGTTGCGTGACCAGCTCCCAGCGGTTGCCGCGCTCGTCAAGCTCGGCGGGATCGAAGGCGCGCAAGCGCTCGGCCAGCCGCAGCACCATGTCGCGAAAGGCGGGATCGATCTCGAGGTCGCGCTCGGCGCGGGCGCGTTCCCTGTCGTTCATCAGGCCAAAGACATAATCGCCGGCTCTTGCGACACGGTCGCTTTCACTCGACATGGCCGTCTTTCTCCATGGCTTCTCACCAATGCGGCGGCTTGGTCACCGGCACGTCGGAGGCGGTCTGCTCCTCCAATTCCAGGAAACGGTCGGCGAGGGCTGCGAGCTTGCGCTCCATGCGCTCGATCACCTTCCATTGTTCGGCGATCTGGCCGGACAATTCCTCGATGGTCTTTTCCTGCTCGGCGGCGCGGATTTCCAGCGTCGTCAACCGATCGTCAGGCATGGCCATGCAAAACCGACCCTTCGAATGTGAAGCCTCCACCCAAGCAGATATTCATGGGATGCCCACGAAATATCTGCTTGTGCTCTGTTGGTTCTCGCAGATTCTGATCGCAAACCGTGGGACACTTTTGCGGAACCTGCTCAGGTTCGAAATTGACAAGGGCGCGGGGATTTGTCGAGAGTGAATGGCGTTCCGGCCAATTGGCACGGGCGGGGCATCATGCTAGGCATTTTGACCAAGCGATAAAAAAATAACGAGTGGGACAGGCTGCATGGCGCAAGCCGCAATTGAGCTCATAGGCATCAACAAGAGTTTTGGCGCCGTACGCGCCAACCGCGACATCAACCTGGAGGTCGCGCGCGGCACGATCCACGGCATTGTCGGGGAGAACGGCGCCGGCAAGTCGACGCTGATGTCGATCCTCTACGGTTTCTACCAGGCCGACAGCGGCGAGATCCGCGTCGGCGGCAAGCCGGTGTCGATCAACACCTCGAACGACGCCATCGCGCTCGGCATCGGCATGGTGCACCAGCATTTCATGCTGGTCGACAATTTCACGGTGCTGGAGAACGTCATCCTTGGCGCCGAAAACGATGTGCTGCTGAAGAGCAGCATCGCCAAAGCGCGCTCGGAACTCGACCGGCTGGAGCGCGAATACGGGCTCGAGGTCGATCCCGACGCCATCATCGAAGAGCTGCCGGTTGGCCTGCAGCAGCGTGTCGAAATCCTCAAGGCGCTCTATCGCGGCGCCGAGATCCTGATCCTCGACGAGCCGACGGGCGTGTTGACGCCGGCCGAGGCCGACCACCTCTTCCGCATCCTCAAACAATTGAAGGATCAAGGAAAAACCATCGTGCTCATCACGCACAAGCTGCGCGAGATCATGGCGATCACCGACACGGTTTCGGTGATGCGCCAGGGCACGATGGTGGCGACCCGGGTGACGAAGGAGACCACGGTCGGCGAACTGGCCGAGCTGATGGTCGGCCGGCGCGTGCTTCTGCGGGTCGAGAAGGGCCAGTCGGAAGCTGGTGCCGTAAAACTCTCGGTCAAGAACCTGACGGTCAAGGATTCGCGCGGCGTCACCATGGTCGACAATGTCTCCTTCGACGTGCGCGGCGGCGAGATCGTCGGCATCGCCGGCGTTGCCGGCAACGGCCAGTCTGAGCTGCTGGAGGCAATCTCCGGCATCCGGCATGCGGTTTCCGGCGAGGTGATGCTGGAAGGCAAGCCGATCGATCTCACCGGCAAGGCCGATCCCGGCGAATTGCGCGACCGGGGGCTCGCCCATGTACCGGAGGACCGCCACCATGTCGGACTGGTGCTCGCCTTCGAGGAGAACGAGAATTCTATCCTCGGCTATCATGACGACGAGCGCTATCTGAAGGGGCCGTTCCTCGACGTCGATGCCATCATGGCCGACGCGAAGGACAAGATCGAGAAATACGACATCCGCCCCGGCAATCCGCGGCTGAAGACGGCCAATTTCTCCGGCGGCAATCAGCAGAAGATCGTGCTGGCCAGGGAGATGGAGCAGGATCCGGGCGTGCTGATCGTGGGCCAGCCGACGCGCGGCGTCGATGTCGGCGCCATCGAATTCATCCACAAGCGGCTGATCGCCATGCGCGACCAGGGCAAGGCGGTGCTGGTGGTCTCGGTCGAGCTCGACGAGATCCGCTCGCTGTCCGACCGCATCCTGGTGATGTTCGCCGGCCGTGTCGTCGGCGAGCGCGGCCCTGATGCGACCGAAGGCGAGCTCGGCCTGCTCATGGCCGGCGTCGAGCACCAGGAGGCCGCCGAATGAGCACGCCTTACGCCAAGCTGCCTGCCTGGGCCGATTATGGGTTGATTCCGGTGATCAACCTGGCGGTTGCTTTCATCCTTGCCGGCTTCGTCGTCATGCTGGTCGGCGAAAATCCGTTCCGTGCCGCCGTCATCCTGGTCGAAGGCGCCTTCGGCAAGGGCACAGGCATCGCCTTCACGCTCTTCTACGCCACGACCTTTATCTTCACCGGGCTGTCGGTGGCGGTGGCGGCGCATTGCAGCCTATTCAATATCGGCACCGAGGGCCAGGCCTATATAGGCGGCCTGGGCATCGCGCTGGTTTGCCTGAGCTTCGACAGCGTGCTGCCCTGGTGGGTGATCTTTCCCATAGCGATCGTGGCCGCGGCGGCGTTCGGCGCGCTGTGGGGCCTGATCCCGGCCTATCTGCAGGCCAAGCGCGGCTCGCACATCGTCATCACCACCATCATGTTCAACTTCATCGCCGCCTCGGTGATGGTCTATCTGCTGGTCGGCCCGCTGAAGCCGGCCGGCTCGCAGGCGCCGCAGACGCGCAATTTCCTCGCCGGTGCCGAACTGCCGAAGCTCAACTGGATCATCGAATTGTTCGGCGCCAAGATCCGTTCCGCACCGCTCAACATCTGCTTCCTCCTGGCGCTGGTCATGGCCTTCCTGGTCTGGCTTTTGATCTGGCGCACCCGGCTGGGCTATGAGATGCGCACCTATGGCCACAGCCCGAAGGCGGCGCGCTATGCCGGCATATCGGAAACCCGCATCATCATCACCGCGATGATGATCTCTGGCGCTTTGGCCGGCATGATGGCACTCAACCCGGTGATGGGCGATCAGCATAATGTCGCGATCGATTTCGTGTCCGGCGCCGGCTATGTCGGCATCGCGGTGGCATTGATGGGCCGGCTGCATCCGGTCGGCATCGTGCTGGCGGCTATCCTGTTCGGCATGCTCTACCAGGGCGGCGCCGAGCTTGCCTTCGAGATGCCGGCGATCAGCCGCGACATGATCGTCATCATCCAGGGCTTGGTCATCCTCTTTGCCGGCGCGCTGGAACACATGTTCAGGCCTTACATCCAGGCGCTGTTCGCCTCGGTCAGTCCGAAGTCGGTCGGCATGCAGGCAGTGAACGGGAAGGGGGCCTGAGATGGACATGTTCAACGCCATCATCCAGGTGCTTGATTCGACGATCCGCCTTTCGGTGCCGCTGCTGCTCGCCTGCCTGGCGGGCCTCTATTCGGAACGGGCCGGCATCTTCGACATCGGGCTCGAAGGCAAGATGCTGGTCGGCGCCTTTGCCGGGGCTTCGGCCGCCGCGGTCTTCCACTCGGCGCTGATCGGCCTCGGCACGGCGGTGCTGATCTCGGTCGCCTTCGCGCTGGTGCACGGCTTCGCCTCGATCACGCATCGCGGTAACCAGATTGTCTCCGGCGTGGCGATCAATTTCATCGCCGCCGGATCGACCATCATCCTCGGCCAGGCCTGGTTCCAACAGGGCGGGCGCACGCCGGCGCTGCAGCCGGGCGAGCGCTTCGAAGCGATCACCTGGCCCGGCGCCGACGCGGTCAGGGATGTGCCGGTCATCGGCCCGATCTATGCCGAGTTGATCTCCGGCCATTCGATCCTGGTCTATTTCGCCTTCGCCATGGTGCCGTTCACCTGGTGGGTGCTGTTTCGCACCCGCTTTGGGCTGAGGATGCGTGCCGTCGGCGAAAATCCCGCCGCCGTCGATACCGCCGGCATCTCGGTCGCTTGGCTGCGCTATCGCGCGCTGATCTGCACCGGCATTCTCACCGGCGTCGCCGGCGCCTATCTCTCGATGGTGCAGAATGGCGGCTTCGTGAAGGACATGACGGCGGGCAAGGGCTATATCGCGCTGGCGGCGCTCATCTTCGCCAAATGGAAGCCGGTCAACGCCATGTTCGCCTGCCTTTTGTTCGGCTTTCTAGACGCCGCCGCCATTCGCCTGCAGGGCTCGCCGCTGCCGATCATCGGCAAGGTGCCGGTGCAGTTCATGCAGGCGCTGCCCTATGTGCTCACCGTCATCCTGCTCGCCGGCTTCATCGGCAAGGCCATTCCGCCGCGCGCCGGCGGCGTACCTTACGTGAAGGAACGCTAAGGTCGGGAACGCCGGGGCGAAATTTTCGTCCGCGGCGACCGGCATTTGAACAAGATCGTGGGAGAGAAGAACCGGATGTCGCATGATCTGTTCGAGGCGGCGAAGACGGCGATGGCCAAGGCCTATGCGCCTTATTCGAAGTTCCCGGTGGGCGCAGCGCTGCGCACCGAGGACGGGCGCATCTTCACCGGCGCCAATATCGAGGTGGCATCCTATCCGGAAGGCTGGTGCGCGGAGACGACGGCGCTCGGCCACTACATCATGGGCGGCGGCGGCAGGATCGTCGAGATCGCGGTGATCGCCGAACGCATGGCCAAATGCTCGCCCTGCGGCGGCTGCCGGCAGCGGCTGGCGGAATTCTGCCGGCCGGAGACGAAGCTATATCTCTGCGACAACAGCGGCGTGGCCGAGACGGTAACCATGGGCGACATGCTGCCCTACGGCTTCAGGGGCGACATATTGAAATGAAGGGCGGGTTGAAATGAAGGAAGCGCTGGATCATCTGGTCGAGAAGCTGGACGGATTGGCGCCGACCACGGCGCTCGTGCTGGGCTCGGGCCTCGGCGGGCTGGTCGACCAGGTCAAGGATGCCAGGCGCATTTCCTATGCCGAATTGCCGGGCTTCCCGCGCAGCGGCGTTTCCGGCCATGCCGGCGAGGTGGTGGCCGGGCATTTCGCCGGCACGCCGGTGCTGATGTTGTCCGGCCGGGCGCATTATTACGAGCATGGCAACGCCGCCGCGATGCGTCCGGCGCTCGAGGTGCTTGCCGGCATCGGCATCTCGCATTTGATCCTCACCAATGCCGCCGGCTCGGTCGATCCTGAAATGGGACCGGGCTCGGTGATGTTGATCACCGACCACATCAATTTCTCCGGCTCCAACCCGCTGATCGGCGAGCCGAGCGACCGCCGCTTCGTCGGCCTCACGGAGGCCTATGATGCTGGCCTGCGCAAGGCGATCGAGAAGGCGGCGAAGGCGACGGGAACCGCACTGCATCAAGGCGTCTATATGTGGTTCTCGGGACCATGCTTCGAAACGCCGGCCGAGATCCGCATGGCGCGCGTCATGGGGGCCAACGCCGTCGGCATGTCGACCGTGCCGGAGGTCATCCTCGCCCGCTTCCTCGGGCTCAAGGTCGCCGCCTGCTCGGTCGTCACCAACCTGGCGGCCGGCATGACGGGTGCGGAACTCTCGCACCAGGAAACCAAGGACATGGCGCCGGTCGGCGGCGCGCGGCTGGCGACAATCCTGCGGCGCGTCTTCCAGGACGGCTTGCCCGACTGATGCTGCCGCAGGAGATCATCCGCCGCAAACGCGACGGCCACAAACTCTCGGGCGACGAGATCGCGGCCTTCATCGCCGGGCTGACGGCCGGCACCATCTCCGAGGGCCAGGTCAGCGCTTTTGCGATGGCGGTTTTCCTCAACGGCATGAGCCGCGAGGAAGCCGTGGCGCTGACGATCGCCATGCGCGATTCCGGCGACGTGCTCGACTGGTCCGACTTGCCGGGCCCGGTCACCGACAAGCATTCGACCGGTGGCGTCGGCGACAATGTCTCGCTGATGCTGGCGCCGATCGTCGCCGCCTGCGGCGCTTATGTGCCGATGATCTCGGGTCGCGGCCTCGGCCACACCGGCGGCACGCTGGACAAGATGGATGCCATTCCCGGCTATGCCAGCCAGCCGGACGTGGCGCTTTTTCGCAAGACGGTGATCGAGACCGGTTGCGCCATCATCGGCCAGACTGCCAATCTCGCGCCGGCCGACCGCCGGCTCTACGCGATCCGCGACATCACCGGCACGGTCGAATCGATCCCGCTGATCACGGCTTCGATCCTGTCGAAGAAGCTCGCCGCGGGCTTGGGCTCGCTGGTGCTCGACGTCAAGGTCGGCAACGGCGCCTTCATGGAAAAGTCGCGCGACGCGGCCGCCTTGGCGAACAGCCTGGTCGAGGTGGCCAATGGCACCGGCCTGAGCGCCTCGGCGCTGGTAACCGGCATGAACGAGCCGCTGGCCTCGGCCGCAGGCAATGCCGTCGAGGTGAAGAATGCCGTCGATTTCCTCACCGGCCGCTATCGCGACCGCCGGCTGGAGGACGTGACGCTGGCGCTGGCGGCCGAGATGCTGCAGTCGGCGGGGCTCGTCTCGTCCAACCAGGACGGTATCAGGCGCGCCACCGAAGCGCTCGCCGGCGGCCGGGCGGCAGCCGTCTTCGCGCGGATGGTGTCCGCGCTTGGCGGCCCCGGCGATTTCATCGAGAAGCCGGAGAATTATCTGCCGACGGCGCCGGTCGAACTTGCCGTCAAAGCGGAACAGGACGGGTTCGTGACCGGCATCGCCACGCGCGACATCGGGCTTGCCGTCGTCACGCTCGGCGGCGGGCGCTCCCATCCGGACGACAAAATCGATCATGCCGTCGGCTTAACCAGACTGTCGCCGGTCGGCGCCGAGCTGCGCCCGGGCGAGGCGCTGGCGCTGGTGCATGCCCGTACCAATGCGGAAGCCGAGGCGGCGGCGGCGGCCGTGCGAGCGGCTTATACGATCGGCGGTTCCAAACCGCCCGCCGAAAAGACCGTGCTCAGGCGGATATTGCCGCGCTGATCGGACTTACTGGACGAGCAGCAGCGCGCCGTTCTGGACCTGGTATTTTTGCAGCCGCTGCAGGAAGCTCATACCGATCAGGTTGGTTTGTAGGGCTTTGTCGTCGAGCACCATTGCCTGGACGTTATCGACGGAGATTTTGCCGATCTGCAGGCGCTCGACCGTCACCACGGCGGCTTTGATCGCCCCGTTGGCGGTGTTCACCTGGCGATTGAAGTCGGATGGGTTGAGCGAGATGCCGATCCTGCGCGCGGTCGAGGCGTTGATGGCGACCAGCGTCGCGCCGGTGTCGATCAAGCCGTCGATCTGGCGGCCGTTGAGCTTGAACTGCGATGTGAAGTGGCCGCGCGCATCGGCGCTGACCAGCACCTGGCGGCCGAGCGGCATCGGCGTCGCCGGTTTGTCCGGGACCGAAGCGAGATTGACCTGCGACTGAGCCTCCGGTGCTGCCGGCCGCGAAGCGACGGTCGATTTCAGCAGGCCGTCCACCAGATGCGGGTTAGCCTCATAGACGATCGGAATCGAAGCAGAGGTTCCGGCAAAGATGCCGAGGATGAGAAGCTTGCGCAGCATGGATGCCCCTGGAGCGTTTCACCGTTTCAAGGAAACGTTGAACCGCTGTTTGTTTTTGGAGCAGTTCCGAACGGAAAACCGCCTCGCACCTTTCCTGGAATTGCTCCCGAAGCAGCATCCCTAAGCCCGGCATGGTATGTATGACTTTAACGCGTATGACTTTAACGCGTGCCGGAACCGCAAGCTTGCGTAAACGGCCAGTTAAGAAGAGCGCTCACTTTGTCCCGTACATGCGGTCGCCGGCATCGCCGAGGCCGGGCATGATGTAGCCCTTGTCGTTCAACTGCCGGTCGATCGAGGCGGTGAAGATCGGCACGTCCGGATGCGCCTTGGTGAAGCGCTCGATGCCTTCCGGGGCTGCCAGAAGGCAGAGGAAGCGGATGTTGGTGGCGCCGCGTCCCTTCAGCTTGTCGATCGCCGCGATCGCCGAATTGGCGGTCGCCAGCATCGGATCGACGACGATCACCAGACGGTCGGCAAGGTCGCTCGGCGCCTTGAAGAAATATTCGACCGCTTCCAGCGTCTCATGGTCACGGTAGAGGCCGATATGGGCGACGCGCGCGGCCGGCACCAGGTCGAGCAGGCCCTCGAGCAGGCCGTTGCCGGCGCGCAGCACCGAGGCGAAGACCAGCTTCTTGCCTTCCAGCGTCGGCGCCTCCATCTCCTCGATCGGCGTCTCGATCATGGTCGTGGTCAGCTCGAGATTGCGGGTCACCTCATAGCCGAGCAGAAGTGAAATCTCACGCAGCAGCCGCCGGAAACCGGCCGTCGAGGTCTCCTTCTTGCGCATGATGCTCAGCTTGTGCTGGACAAGGGGGTGGTCGACGACGGTGACGCCCTGCATGATGTGCTCCGACTGGTTCGGGGTAGTAGTCAGTAGTGAGTAGTGAATAGTGAGCCGATTTGCGAGTCCTCGCCTCGGGGAAAGCTCTGGCCTTCAACCGATCTATGCGCGCTCGGCCAAATCCATAACTACTGACTACCGACTACTCCCTACTCACTCACCGCACCTTCCCGTCCAACCGGCCTAGCAGCATCGCCTTGGTCTTCTTGTCCACGAAGGCCGCCTCGATGGCCGTCCTGGTGATGCCGGCGAGCGCCTTGTCGTCCATGCGGAAATGCTCGGCGGCGATATCGTATTCGCGCTTCAGCGAGGTCCAGAAATAGGGCGGGTCGTCGGAGTTGAGCGTCACCTTGCAGCCGGCGGCGCGCAGCGCCGAAAAGGGATGGTCGGCGAAGCTGTCGAAGACTTTCAGCGCGATGTTGGAGCCTGGGCAGCATTCCAGCACCACGCCTTGGTCGGCCATGCGGCGGACCAGGTCAGGGTTCTCGATGGCGCGAACGCCATGGCCGATGCGGGAGGGGCGGATGTGGTCGAGAGCCGCGGCCACACTTTCCCAGCCCATCAGCTCGCCGGCATGGACGGTGATGCCGAGGCCCGCTTCGCGCGCAATCTCGAAGGCGCGCACATAGTCTTCGAAATCGCCGATGCGCTCGTCGCCGGCGACGCCGAAACCGGTCACCAGCGGATGACCGCAGCGCGCCGCGAAGCGCGCCGCCTGCTCGATCGCCTCGACGCCGACATGGCGCACGCCGGTGACGATCATGCGGCCCTCGATGCCGGTTTTGGCCCTGGCGCGGGCCATGCCTTCGCCCAGCGCATCCGTATAGGCTTTTGGCGACAGCCCGGCTTTTTTGGCATGGTCCGGCGAGGTGAAAACCTCGGAATAGATGGCGCCGTCGCGGGCGAGGCTGGTCAGATAATAGTCGGCGAGGCGCGCATAATCCTCTTCACTGCGGAACAGGTCGGAAGCGAAATCGTAAGCCGCGAGAAATGAGGTGAAATCGTGCCAGACGAAGGAGCCGTCCTGGATATAGGGCGAAGGGTCCTTGCCGTATTTGCGGGCCTGGCTGACGACGAGCTCGGGCGCTGCCGCCCCTTCGATGTGGCAGTGCAGTTCGGCCTTCAAAATCATGCGGTCATCCCGTCCGGTGTGCTGCTCTCGCACAGGTGCTGGCCGGAAAATCATGCAAGACCTTTCCCGCCAGAGTTTTGAAAGCGCGGCCGAAAACCGCGCCCTGGACAATAGCGTCGGCACCATCGATCGGCTATGGTCCCGCCGGTTTTATGACGGATCAAAATAATGTCAGTTGAGAGAACCACGGCCGCGGGCGGCATGGAAACCTCCTATGGTTTCAAGAAGGTCGGGGCAGGCGAGAAGCAGCCCCTGGTCAACGACGTCTTCCATAAGGTGGCCAATCGATACGACCTGATGAACGATCTGATGTCGGCCGGGTTGCATCGGCTGTGGAAGGACGCGATGGTCGCCTGGCTGAACCCGCCGAAGCGTCCGGGCTGGAAGGTGCTCGATGTCGCCGGCGGCACCGGCGATATCGCCTTCCGGATCGTCGAGGCCAGCCAGCGCCAGGCCCATGCCACGGTGCTCGACATCAATGGCTCGATGCTGGCCGTCGGCCGCGACCGCGCCGAGAAACTGGGGCTTGCCGCAAACACCGATTTCGTCGAGGCCAATGCCGAGGCGCTGCCGTTCGAGGATGATAGCTTCGATGCCTATACGATCGCGTTCGGCATCCGCAACGTGCCGCGCATCGAGGTCGCGCTTGCCGAAGCCTATCGCGTGGTGAAGCGCGGCGGACGGTTTCTGTGCCTGGAGTTCTCCGAGGTCGACATGCCGCTGCTCGATAAGGCCTATGAGGTCTGGTCGTTCAACGCGATCCCCAGAATCGGCAAGGCGGTGACCGGCGCCGACGAGCCCTACTCTTATCTGGTCGAATCCATCCGTAAGTTCCCCAACCAACAGAATTTCGCAGCGATGATCACCCGCGCCGGCTTCGACCGCGTCACCTTCCGCAACTATTCGGGCGGCATTGCCGCCCTTCATTCCGGCTGGAAGCTTTGAGGCGCAGCCCTTTGCAGCAGGCCGCTTTGAAACAGGCCCCTTTGAGGCAGGCAGGGCTATGAGCAGCGTCGCCGCCGCCTTCAGGCTCGCCCGGGCCGGCTGGGTGCTTGTCCGCGAGGGCGTCGTCGCGGCGTTGCCGGGCGAAGAGCTCTCCGGCATGCCGAAATTCGGCTGGCGCGTGGCGCGGCTTTTCACCCGCCGCCGGGCGTTGAGCTATCAGCGCGGCGACAGGCTGGCGCGGGCGGTGGTGCGGCTCGGGCCCTCCTACGTCAAGCTCGGCCAGTTCCTGGCGACGCGGCCCGATGTCGTCGGCAACGACATGGCGCTGGATCTCGCATTGCTGCAGGACAAGATGCACACCTTTCCGAAGGCGGCGGCGATCCATGCGATCGAAGCCTCGCTCGGGCGCAGGATAGACGATCTATATGCCGGCTTCGGCGAGCCGGTGGCGGCCGCTTCGATCGCGCAGGTGCACTGCGCCGAAGTCGTGCGCGAGGGTAGCCCTTCGCGCGTGGCGGTGAAGGTCATCCGGCCTGGCGTGCGGCGCCGCTTCTTCCAGGATCTCGAAAGCTACTTCCTTGCCGCCCGCCTGCAGGAGAAATACATCCCCGCGTCGCGTCGCCTGCGGCCGGTCGAGGTGACAGAGACGCTGGCGCAGACCACCAGAATCGAGATGGATCTGAGGCTCGAGGCGGCCGCCCTTTCCGAACTCGGCGAGAACACCAAGGACGATCCGGGCTTCCGCGTGCCGACGGTCGACTGGGAGCGGACCGGCCGCGATGTCCTCACCATGGAGTGGATCGACGGCATCAAGATGAACGATCTGGCCGGCCTCGCCGCTGCCGGCCACGACCTCAAGGCGATCGCGGCCAATGTGGTCCAGTCGTTCCTCAGGCACACGTTGCGCGACGGCTTCTTCCATGCCGACATGCATCCGGGCAACCTGTTTGTCGAATCAAACGGCACCATCGTCGCCGTCGATCTCGGCATTGCAGGCCGGCTCGGCAAGAAGGAGCGGCGCTTCCTCGCCGAAATCCTCTACGGCTTCATCGTGCGCGACTATCAGCGCGTCGCCGAGGTGCATTTCGAGGCGGGCTATGTGCCGCGTCAGCACAATGTCTCGGCCTTCGCGCAGGCGATCCGCGCCATCGGCGAGCCGATCCACGGCCAATCGGCCGAGACCATTTCGATGGCGAAGTTGCTGACGCTGCTGTTCGAAGTCACCGAGCTGTTCGATATGGCGACGCGGACCGAGCTGGTGCTTTTGCAGAAGACCATGGTGGTGGTCGAAGGTGTCGCCCGCACGCTCGATCCGGCCTTCAACATGTGGAAGACGTCCGAGCCCGTGGTCAGCGACTGGATCGCGGGCAATCTCGGCCCGCGCGGCATGCTCACCGATGTGCGCGACGCGGGCAGAGCCCTTGTGTCGCTGGCAAGGCAGGCGCCGGATCTTGTGGCCCGCACCGAGCGGCTGTCACGCGAGATCGATTTGATGGCGGAAAACGGCCTGCGCTTCGACGAAGCGACGGCGCATGCGATAGGGAGAGCAGAAGCGCGCCACACCCGCTCCGGCCGCGTGGCGCTGTGGGTGATTGCGCTGACGCTGATCTACATAGCGTGGAAATTGCTCTGACCGCCACACGGCTTGTTACCGATTGATTGCATTGCTATCATTGCAAGCGTTAGCTGAAGCGAGTGCAATCACATGGCCAGCATCACGATCCGCAATCTGGATGACGAGGTCAAGGACCTGCTCCGGCAACTCGCAGCCGAAAATGGCTGCTCGATGGAGGAGCAGGCGCGGGCGATGATCCGCGCCGCCGTCGAAGGCCGGGCAGGGCAGGCCGACCGTATCGGCCAGATCGAAGAAAAGCTGCGGGCGCTGACAGCCTCAAGGGAGCAGCCGGCGCCGATTGTTGTCGCATCCGCCAAATCAGTTTCGCGAGGTTCTCTCTCCGGCAAGCGCATCCTGCTCATTATCGGCGGCGGCATTGCCGCCTACAAGACGCTCGACCTGATCCGGCGATTGCGCGAGCGGGGCGCTTCGGTGCGGGTGGTGATGACGTCGGCAGCGCAGGAATTCGTCACCGCGCTGTCGGTCGGCGCGCTTTCGGCCGACCATGTCTTCACCGAGTTGTTTGACCGCAAGGACGAGCACGATGTCGGCCATATCAGGCTGTCGCGCGAGGCCGATCTGCTGGTTGTCGCGCCGGCCACCGCCGACCTGATGGCGAAGCTCGCCAACGGCCATGCCAACGACCTCGCCTCGACGGTGCTTCTGGCCACCGACAAGAAGGTGCTGATGGCGCCGGCGATGAACCCGAAAATGTGGGCGCATCCGGCAACGCGGCGCAATCGGGCGACCTTGCTCAAGGACGGCATCATCTTTGTCGGTCCCGGCAAGGGCGAGATGGCCGAGAGCAACGAAGCGGGCGAGGGCCGCATGGCCGAACCGCTGGAGATCGTCGCTGCGATCGAGGCCATGCTCGATGAGAAGCCGAAGCCGCTTGCCGGCCGCAGGATCATCGTCACCTCCGGGCCGACCCATGAGCCGATCGACCCGGTGCGCTACATCGCCAACCGGTCTTCCGGCAAGCAGGGCCATGCCCTCGCGGCTGCGCTTGCGAAGGTCGGCGCCGATGTCAGGCTTGTCTCCGGCCCGGTCACCATTGCCGATCCGGCCGGTGTTGCGACCATTCACGTCGAAACGGCCGCGCAGATGAAGCAAGCGGTCGAACGCCTGCTGCCGGCGGATGCCGCCGTGTTCGTCGCGGCGGTTGCCGACTGGCGCACGGAAAACGCCGCCGGCGAGAAGATCAAGAAAGTGGCGGGCAAAGGCCCGCCTTCGCTGCAGATGGTCGAGAACCCGGACATCCTGGCCGGCATCGGCCACCACGCGCAGCGGCCGGGCCTCGTCGTTGGCTTCGCCGCCGAGACGCAGGATCTGATCGCCAATGCCGAGGCCAAGCTGAAGAAGAAGGGCGCCGACTTCATCGTCGCTAATGACGTCTCGCATGAAAGCGGCATCGGTCCGTCCGGCGTGATGGGCGGCGACCGCAACAAGGTGCGCATCGTCTCCAGGACCGGCGTCGAGGAATGGCCGGAAATGGGCAAGGATGAAGTGGCGGCGCGGCTCGCCGCGTTGATTGCGGAGCGGCTGCAGCAGACTGTCGTGGTCTGAGCCCGAGCGGCAGGCCGGCGCTTCGGCCGCGGCCGCCTTGGCATCCCGTCAACCCGCTGCCAATCGAGGTCGGTTTGCCGCTGAAAAAATCCTCAGCGCCGCCAGGCAGCCGAACACACCGAGGGGCACGAAGGCCAGAAACAGCCAGCCGGCGACGCTTGCGGCCGCTTCACGGTTCAGGCCTCCCGAGAAGCCGCTGGCGTTTGCGACGATGCCGGCAAGCGCCGCGCCCACGGCATAGCCGATGCGCTGCATGGTCGGCACGGCAGCCGACGCGATCGTCTGCTCGCCATCGCGGGCCGAGGCGACGATGACGCGCGTGAGGAAGGGCCAGCAAACGCCGAAGCCGCCGCCTTGCAAAAGGGCGCAGAGCAGGATCAGCGGGATCGAGCCTGCCGGGATTGTGTAGGCGAAGCCGGCGAGGCCGGAGGCGATCATTAGGGCGCCGGCGACGATGATCAGTCTCTCGCGCTCCAGCGGCGCATTGGCGATGAGGATCGACAGGACCGACCAGGCGATCGATTCTGCGGCGATGATGTAGCCGGTGGTCAGGATCGGAATGCCGTGCAGCGTGGTCAGAAGCAGCGGCCCGTAAATGGTGAAGGTGCAGGTCGCTACGGAGAAAGCCGCAACCATGGTCATGCCGCTGCCGAGTGGCGAGCGCCATGAAAACAGAGGCGACGGGAAGAGCCGGGATTGCGGCCTAAGCGCATCCACGCGGAAGAAAAGCGCCAGGCCGATCAGGCCGAGGAAGAGGAGCAGCGACGAGCGCACCAGGGCGATATCGATGCCGGCGGCGGCGATCAGCACGACGCTGAGGGCGAGACAGGCAAGCGCGGGATAGGGGAAGGGCGGTGCCTTGCCGCCGCTCGCCTGCGGCTTCCTCGCCTCGGGCGTATCGAGCACGATGAAGCTTGCCAGCGCCATCGCCGCGCCGCCCAAGGTGAAGACGCCGAAAGCCCAGCGCCACGACAGGAACTCGGTCATGAGAGCGCCCAGCATGGGGCCGCTGAAGGCTGCGACGCCCCAGACCGCGGACATGATGCCGAAGAGCTGCGGCCAGATGTTGCGTGGAAACAGGCGCTCGACGGAGACGAAGGCCAGCGATACGAGCGCGCCGCCGCCAAGCCCTTCGACCAGACGTCCGATGAGGAACCACTGCATGGAAGGCGCCGTGGCGCAGATCAGCGCGCCGATCCCATAGAGCAGTGCGGCGACCATCATGTTGGAGCGGAGGGCGACATAAGTGACCAGCCGGCCGGCCGCGGCGCCGGCAACGATCGCGCCGAGCTCATAGATCGCCAGCGACCAGCCGACCAGCTGCACGCCCGCCAGTTCGCCGACCATGGCCGGCATCACCGTTGCCACCATTGTTTCGTTGGTGGCATGCAGCAGGATGCCGAGGCTGACGAAGCAGAAGCGCGCCAGGTCGCCGCTTGCCCACAGCGCCCGCCAATCGACCCTGTTGCTGGCCAGCTTGTTGCCGCTCGCTGCCGTCACGCCGATCTCCTGCTTGTTTTGCGCACCTCATCCGCGTTGCAAACGAGGGGCAAGATCCAGTTCGGCAGGGCTTGTAGAACCTCGAGCGCAGTTGAGCTCAAGAGGTTTTTTCGCGGATTTCGAGGCAAGCCACCATTGGCTCCGAAGGGATCCCGCTTTCCAAAGCACTCGGCCCGGAACAGATGTTCCGGGCCGAGTGCTGCGCAATGAATTTGAAAAGCCGAAGGCTCACTTATAGGAGTGGACGAGATCCAGCGACGCCACGGTGACGGCCAGGTTGAGGCCGGTCTGCGCCTGCACGCTGAGCGGCTCCAGCATGAAGGCGCTATCCAAGCCGCCGACCAGGACGTTGGCGCCGCCGCCGGTCACCACGCTCGCCTCGGCGTTGACGCCGTAGTAGCTGCCGGCGAGATCGCCCGCATCATGGCTGCGGGTGGCGGCAAGCACCGCCCAGACGAGCTGGCCCTGATGCGTCTTGCCGACGTCGACGCCGAGCTTGGAAATCATCCCGGTATAAATCTCGGCCGGGCCGTGATGGGAGGGGCGGAAGACGCAGGAAACGCCCTTGTTCGATGTGATGACATAGCCGACGCCGCCGTCGATGGTGCAATCAAGCGTGCCGAGCCGGAGGGTGCCGGCGCTTACCGGGGAAGCGAGGACCGTGGCGGCAAGCGCGGCAGCGGTACAGGCAAGTGTTTTGATCATTGGAAAGGTCCTTTCGCGAAAATTTGGCCCCGGCTTAAACGATCGAGGTGCGTCGAGCGTTCCGCCGAAAACTTGGCGCGAAAATGACGTAGGTTAACGCTTTGCCTTGTGCGGTTAACGGCTCGCTAGCAGCATTCCCGCGGCGCAACACTACGCTCGCGGGCAGACCCGTGTGTCATGCAAGGGTACCTTTACGGTACCAGCTTCCGATCAGCTGGCGTTGCCACCGGTGCGCGAAAGGCCATCCTTGGCTGGCTGGTAGTTCGGGTCGAGGTGGACAGCCTCGCGATAGGACTTGGCCGCCCTTCCCTTGTCGCCGCGCCGCTCGTAGATCAGCGCCTGGTTGGCCCATGCCTCAGCGTTCTTGCCGTCGAGCTTGATGGCCATGTTGAAGTCGGCGAAGGCGTTGTCCTCGTCGCCTGTCGCCAGGTAGGAGAGGCCGCGGCCGTTGTAGGGCTCGGCGGCGTCCGGCGCCAGCGAGATCGCGGTCGAGAAATCCTCGATGGCGAATTTGTGCTGACCCTGGCTTTGATAGATCAGGCCCCGATTGTGATATGCGCGGGCATCGGTGGTGTCGAGCTGGATCGCCTTCTGGAAGTCGTTGAAGGCATCCTGGGTGCGGCCCGCCTTGCGGTAGAGATTGCCGCGGCCGATATAGGCGGCGTCGTAATTGGCGTTGATCTGGATCGCACGGTTGTAGTCGGCCAAAGCTGCTTGCTGATTGCCGAGGAAGCGCTGGATCAGCGCGCGGTTCGAATAGGCCTGGTAGAAGTTCGGATTGAGCTGGATGGCCTGGTTGAAGTCCTTGAGCGCCGCCTGGTACTGGCCGCCGCGGCCATAGGCCGAGCCGCGCACGTTATAGCCCTCGGGATCCTGCGGATTGCGCTGGATGACTGCCGACAGCGAGGAGATGTTCTCGCTCGACGCTTGCGCCTTGTCGATCGAGTTGAACTCACCTGTCGGGGTCGTCTGGCATGCTGCAAGCACCAGACCCGAAAGCAGGGCCGCCGTCAGGGCGAAGCCGCGAAAAGCGGTTCCGCGCTCTACGGCAATAGCGTTCATCTTTGTCCTCACTGCCGCGGCGCCGTCAGTCCGTTCCCTCTCCGAACCGGCTCGAATCTATAAACAAAAGGGTGGCGGCGATTCCGCATCACGCCACCCTCGGTATCCTTCGAAAAGGACGAAAAATTGGCGTTATGAACGCGGCGAGCGCGATGCGCCGGCAGCACCAGCCGGAGCCGGGCGTGGGGTCATCGGCAGCAGGCCTTCGCGCTGGGCGCGCTTGCGGGCCAGCTTGCGGGCGCGGCGCACGGCTTCCGCCTTCTCGCGGGCACGCTTCTCGGACGGCTTCTCGTAATGACCGCGCATCTTCATTTCGCGGAAAATACCTTCGCGCTGCATCTTCTTCTTCAGCGCGCGAAGCGCCTGATCAACGTTGTTGTCGCGGACGAGTACCTGCACGGGCAATCCTGTCTTCGGGTTTGAAATCGTTAGGCAAACAGCCATAGCTGACATGCCTCCGCGGCGAGCTGCACCGCGAATTGTGGCGGCTGATAGCAGAATCAGGCTGGGATGTCCACCTTTGATTGCGGGAAACAGCGATCAAAAACCTGAGCGCTGCGCGCGGACATTTGTTCGCCCTACGCGGTCGTCAGATGGAGGCGCGCAAAGTCCTCGAAAAACTCGCCATAATCGCAGGTGATTTCCTCGCCGGGGGCGATGTCGCGAATGGCGGTGGCGCCGCCATATTGCGAGAAATCCGTGTTCGGCCGTTCCGAATGATTCATGAAGCGGCCATTGTCGACCTCATAGACCATGAAGCCGGGCCTGTCCGGGCTCGGATAGGCATAGCGGTCGAGCAACTCGCGTAGATGCGGCGGCGCGGCCTCATATTTCTCCAGCGGGATCAGCCGGTCGAAATCCGGGTCGAGGCGCCAGATCGAAGCGCCCTTGCGAATCGGCTCGGCGGCGAAGACGCCGACGCCTTCGATGGCGCTCTGGGCAACATAGGTTCTGATCAGCAGCATCGTTCCCTGTCCGTTTTCGACGGGAAACGAAATCGTCAATTTGTGCCGAAATGCAAGGCCGCATCGCCACATTTCAGCGGATGAGCGTGTTTGCAGCCTGACGGCCGGATCAGGTCCGGTTGATCGAGACGCCGCCATCGGCAAACAAGGCCGTGCCGGTGGTGAAGCTCGACGCATCCGAGGCGAGATAGAGCGCAGAGCGTGCGATCTCCTCCGGCTGCGCCATGCGCTTCAAGGCGTGAATGCCTTCGACGAAAGCGCGCGCCTCGGGCGTGGTCGTGGTTGCGCCGGGCGTGTCGGTGCCGCCGGGCAGCAGCGCGTTGACGCGCAGTCCTTGCGGCCCGTATTCGGCAGCGAGCACCTGCGTCAGGCCGATCAGTCCGGCCTTGGCCGCGGCATAGGCCGCCATGCCCGGCATGCCGGCGGTGTAGCCGACGAAGCTCGAGGTGAAGATCAGGGAGCCGCCGCCGCGCTCCAGCATGGCCGGAATCTGGTGTCTCGCGGCGAGGTAGGCGCTGGTCAGATTGGTGTCCATTGTATCGTGCCAGGTGGCCGGCGCCATGTCGGTCACGGGTCCCATCACTCCGACGGCGCCGGCATTGTTGAATGCGACGTCGAGGCCGCCAAATCTCGCGACGGCGAATTCGACGAGCGACTTCGCATAAGCCTCGTCCCTTACATCGCCGGCAAGTGCGGCTGCCGTGCCGCCGGCCGCTTCGATCTCGTCGACAAGCACGTCGAGCTCAGCCTGACGTCGGGCCGCGACGACCAGGCTTGCGCCTTGCTCAGCAAACAGTTTGGCGGTGGCGCGGCCGATGCCGGAACTTGCGCCGGTGACGATCGCGATCTTGTTTGCGAGGGTGAACATGTCTTTGCATCCTTCCTTTGTGCAGGGCTTGCCCGCGCTTGGATGCCTAGGTCGCAAATCGACATAGATGCAGCCACCCGAAAGTTGCCTTGCCGCCATCGCAGGGGGGCATTGCGCGGCACTGGCGCAAAACGGCAAGCGCCGTCGCAAACAGTGCAAGGATGACATCGCGGTTTCGCTAGTGATACACCTCGCGTGACGGGAGAGGCCCGAACGACATCCGGGATTTTTGGCGCGAGGCTTAACGTGAAGAAATACTCGGTATTCGCCATTGCCCGCGAGGCGATGCGCGGCCACAGGGGCTGGGAAGAGCAGTGGACGTCGCCCGAGCCGAAGAAGGAATACGACGTCATCATCGTCGGCGCCGGCGGACACGGCCTGGCGACGGCCTATTATCTGGCGAGCGAGCACGGCATCACCGATATCGCGGTGCTGGAGAAGGGCTGGCTCGGCGGCGGCAATACCGGCCGCAACACCACCATCATCCGTTCCAACTACCTCTATGACGAGAGCGCCGGCATCTACGACCATGCGCTAAAGCTGTGGGACGGGCTCAGCCAGGAGCTCAACTACAACGTCATGTATTCGCCGCGCGGCGTCATGATGCTGGCGCACAATGTGCATGACGTTCAGGTGTTCAAGCGCCACATCCATGCCAACCGCCTCAACGGCATTGACAATGAATGGCTGACGCCCGAACAGGCGAAGGAATTCTGCCCGCCGCTCAACATCTCTAAGGATGCGCGCTATCCGGTGATGGGCGCCGCGCTGCAACGCCGCGGCGGCACGGCGCGCCACGATGCGGTCGCCTGGGGCTATGCGCGCGGCGCTTCGGCGCGCGGCGTGCACATCATCCAGAACTGCGAGGTCACCGGCATCAAGCGCGCGGCCAATGGCGCGGTCAGCGGCGTGGAGACGACGCGCGGTTTCATCGGCGCCAAGAAGGTCGGCGTGGTCGCGGCCGGCCACTCGTCGGTCATCATGAACATGGCCGGCGTGCGCATGCCGCTCGAAAGCTATCCGCTGCAGGCGCTGGTGTCGGAACCCATCAAGCCGGTGGTGCCCTGCGTGGTGATGTCGAACACGGTGCACGCCTATATCTCGCAGTCCGACAAGGGCGAGCTGGTCATTGGCGCCGGCACCGACCAGTATGTCTCCTACTCGCAGACCGGCGGCCTGCACATATTGCAGCACACGCTCGACGCCATTTGCGAGATGTTCCCGATCTTCACCCGCATGAAGATGCTGCGCTCCTGGGGCGGCATCGTCGACGTGACCCCTGACCGCTCGCCGATCCTGGCAAAGACGCCGGTCAAGGGGCTTTACGTCAATTGCGGCTGGGGCACGGGCGGCTTCAAGGCGACGCCTGGCTCGGGCAACGTCTTCGCACACACGATCGCGAAGGACGAGCCGCACCCGATCAACGCGCCCTTCACGCTGGAGCGCTTCCGCACGGGGCGCCTCATCGACGAGGCCGCCGCGGCGGCGGTGGCGCACTGATGATGGCTCAGCCGCTTTGCTTTCACCCGGCTGGCGCACGCGCCGGTCACGGCAAGTTTTAGGATCATCCAGATGCTTCTCATCCGCTGCCCCTATTGCGAGGAAGAGCGACCGGAACTCGAGTTCCGCAATGCCGGCGAGGCGCATATCGCACGCCCGACCAACATTGCCGCCGAGAGCGACGACGATTTCGAGAAATTCTTCTTCATCCGCGCGAACCCGAAGGGCGTCATCTATGAGCGCTGGCGGCACATCCATGGCTGCGCGCGCTTCTTCAACGCGGTTCGTGATACCGTCACCGACAAGTTCGTCATGACCTACAAGGCCGGCGAGCCGAAGCCCGCGAAGCTGCCTGGAGCCGCGGAATGAGCGCCTCATTCCGTATCTCCGGCGCCGGTCGCCTCAGCCAGGCGAAGACCGCCTCCTTCAGCTTCGATGACAAGCCCTACATCGGCATCGAGGGCGACACGCTGGCCTCGGCGCTGCTCGCCAATGGCGTGCATCTCGTCGGGCGCTCGTTCAAATATCACCGTCCGCGTGGCTTCCTGTCAGCCGGCGCGGAAGAGCCCAACGCGCTGGTGCAGATCGTCCGCGACGATGCGCGCAAGACGCCGAATGTGCGCGCCACTGTGCAGGAGCTCTATGACGGGCTGACGGCCAATTCGCAGAACCGCTGGCCGTCGCTTGCCTTCGATGTCGGCGCCGTCAACGACATTGCCTCGCCGATGTTTTCGGCCGGCTTCTACTACAAGACCTTCATGTGGCCGAAATGGGCCTGGAAGGATCTTTACGAGCCGAAGATCCGCGCTGCCGCGGGCCTCGGCGTTTCGCCCGAGAAGCCGGATCCGGACCACTATGCCGCGCGCTACGCGCATTGCGAGGTGCTGGTGCTGGGCGGCGGCGCCGCCGGCATCGCGGCCGCGCTCGCCGCGGCCGAAACCGGCGTGCGGGTGATCCTTGCCGACGAGCAGGCCGAATTCGGCGGCAGCCTGCGCTTCGAGAGCGGCGCCAGGATCGACGGCCAGGACGGCTATACCTGGGCGCAAGCGGCGATCGCGAAGCTCAGGGCGATGGACAATGTGCGCGTGCTCTCCCGCACCACGGCCTTCGGGTATTACGCGCAGAATTTCGTCGGCCTGGTCGAGCGCGTCAGCGACCACCTCAAGAACCTCGGCCGCGAGCTGGCGCGCGAGCGCCTGTGGCAGGTTCGCGCCAGGCGCGTCGTCATCGCCACCGGCGCCATCGAGCGCCACATGGTGTTCGCCAACAATGACCGTCCCGGCGTCATGCTGGCCTCGGCGGCGCGCAGCTACCTCAATCACTATGGCGTGGCGGTCGGCAGGAATGTCGGCGTCTATACGGCCAATGATTCCGCCTACGCGGCCGCGATCGATCTCAAGAAGGCCGGCGTCAATGTCGCGGCGATCGTCGACCTGCGCGACAATCCGGCCGGACCGGTGATCGACGAGGCGAGGGCGCTCGGCATCGAGATCAATTTCGGCCGCGCCGTGGTCAGCGCCGGCGGCAAATTGCGTGTGTCGTCGATGACCGTGCAGCCGAAGAATGGCGGCGGTGAGCGTACCATCCCTGTTGACGCAATCCTGATGTCGGCCGGCTGGACGCCGTCGGTGCATCTCTTCTCGCAGTCGCGCGGCAAGGTCGCCTTCAATGACGAGACCAAGCGCTTCGTGCCCGGCACCTATGCGCAGGACTGCGTCTCGGTAGGCGCCTGCAACGGCACGGACGGGCTGGTCGCCTCGGTCGACGACGCCTATGCGGCGGGCGCCAAGGCAGCGAAGGAGGCCGGCGGCAAGGTTGGCAAGGGCGCCAAGCCCAAGGTCGACGCCGGCGAGAGCTGGTCGCGTGGCATGCTGGGCGCAGCGCCCGGAGCCGGGCCGGGCACCACGGTCAAGGCCTTCGTCGATTTCCAGAACGATGTCACCGCCAAGGATATCCGCCAGGCGGTGCATGAAGGCATGCACTCGATCGAGCATGTCAAGCGCTTCACCACCAACGGCATGGCGACCGACCAGGGCAAGACGTCGAACATGCATGGCCTGGCGATCGCCGCGGAGGAACTCGGCAAGCCGATCCCGCAGGTCGGTCTCACCACGTTCCGCGCGCCCTACACGCCGGTCACCTTCGGGTCGATCGTCGGCCACGCGCGCGGCGCCTTGTTCGACCCGACCCGGCGCACGGCAACGCATGGCTGGGCGGCGTCGCATGGTGCTGTGTTCGAGGATGTCGGCCACTGGAAGCGCGCCTGGTATTTCCCCAAGGCGGGCGAAGACATGCCTGCCGCCGTCAACCGCGAATGCGTGACGGTGCGCAAGGTCGGCGGGCTGTTCGACGCCTCCACGCTCGGCAAGATCGAGGTGGTCGGGCCGGATGCGGCAAAGTTCATGGAGCTGCTCTACACCAATCCGTGGGAGAAGCTCGAAACCGGCCGCTGCCGCTATGGCATCATGCTGCGCGAGGACGGCTTCATCTATGATGACGGCGTCGTCGGCAGGCTGGCGCCGGACCGCTTCCACGTGACGACCACGACCGGCGGCGCCCCGCGCGTCATGAACCACATGGAGGATTATCTCCAGACCGAATTCCCGCATCTCAATGTCTGGCTGACCTCGATCACCGAACAATGGGCGGTGATCGCGGTGCAGGGACCGAAGTCGCGGGATATCATCGCGCCGCTGGTCGAGGGCATCGACATGTCGGACGAGGCGATGCCGCATATGTCGGTGCGCGAGGGCAGGATCTGCGGCGTGCCGACAAGGCTGTTCCGCATGTCCTTCACCGGCGAGCGCGGCTTCGAGGTCAACGTGCCGGCCGACTACGGCGAGGCTGTGTGGGAAGCGCTGTGGGCCGAAGGCCAGAAGCATGGCGCGACCGCTTACGGCACCGAGACGATGCACGTGCTGCGCGCCGAGAAGGGCTACATCATTGTCGGCCAGGATACCGACGGCACGGTCACGCCGAACGATGCCGGGCTCGACTGGGCGGTCGGCAAGAAGAAGACCGACTTCGTTGGCATCCGCGGCCTGACCCGGCCGGATCTGGTGGCCAAAGGCCGTAAGCAACTTGTCGGCCTGAAGACCAAGGACCCGAAGGTCGTGCTGGAAGAGGGCGCGCAGATCGTCGCGGACCCGAAGCAGGCGATCCCGATGAAGATGATCGGCCACGTCACCTCCAGCTACTGGTCGGAAAATTGCGGCCGCTCGATCGCGCTGGCGCTGGTCGCCGGCGGCCGCGACCGTATGGGTGAGACGCTTTATGTGCCGATGCCGAACGGCACGATCGAGGTGGAGGTCACCGGCATGGTATTCGTCGACGAGAAGGGAGAACGCCTCAATGGCTAGAGCCGCCGCCAGGACAAAAGCCGCTGCTGCTTCCGCCTCCGTCGAGCGGCGTCCGGCGCTTGCCGGCCGGGTGCTGTCGGCGCCGGGTGTCAAAGTCGAGATGCTGCCGCCGGCCGAACGCATCTCGCTGCGCGCGCCGCAGGCTTCGCTTGCCGCGCTCTCGAAGGCGCTCGGTCTGACGCTGCCGACAAAGCCCAAGACTTCGGCGACGAAGGACGGGCGCACGGCGCTGTGGCTCGGGCCGGACGAATGGATGATCATCGACGAGGCGGGAAACGATCCGCTCGCCGATTGCGCCAAGGTGACGGCGCTGCATTCGGCGGTCGGCATCTCGCACCGCAATGTCGGGATTTCGGTTGTCGGACCTGCTGCCGCGGCGACGGTCAATGCGGGCTGCCCGCAGGACCTGTCGCTTGAGGCTTTCCCGGTGGGAGCAGCCTCGCGCACCATTCTCGGCAAATCCGAGATCGTGTTGTTGCGCAGCGCGGCCGACGCTTTCCGCGTGGAATGCTGGCGTTCCTTCTCGGACTATGTCTTTACTCTGTTGTCGGAAGCGGCAGGCGACGCGGCGAACTGATCTGCGGTCACCCGGCCGAACGATCAGCCCGAGGGAACCTTCACCGATCCCGCGTCGTTTCTCCGATCAGAGCGGTCGGGCGTTTCATGAAACGCGCAACCGCTCTAAATGTTTGCTCTGACGCAGTTCCGGACGGAAAACCGCTGCGCACTTTTCCTGGAACTGCTTAGCGAGGGAGATTGCCGATGCCGTCCAAATCCGCGCCGAAGTCATCCAAGAAGACAGCTGCAGTCCGTTCGCTGGAGCACGAAAGGCGTCGCGAGGTTGAGGAAGAGGAACTCGAGGAAGGCCTCGAGGACACTTTTCCGGCCAGTGATCCGGTATCGGTGACCAGCACTTCCATCCCCGGCAGGCCGGCAAAGCCCGGCAAGGCCAAGACCGTTCCTGGAATGAAGTCGCGCAAGAAGTAGCGCCGTCACAGCAGGCAATCGGACTTCAGGCGAAACGAAGCGGGCGGCCAAGTGTCGCCCGTTTTCGTTTTTCGATTTTGCAGTGCTTCGAAGCCGCTGAGCTTTAACCTGAAATTGCTTCAGAGGCCGGGCACGAACCAGGGGTTCACGTCGATACCGAGTCGCGGCCCCTTGGTGGTCTGGGTCTTGGCTGTGTCCGCCTTTTCGACCGAACCGGTCGCGGTGCAATCGAGAACCACATTGGCATTGGCCTGAGCGCAGGCCGTCGCGGAGGCGTGCTTGGCCGGATGGCCCGCGCCGGCGAAGGCGGCGCCCGAGAAGGCCAGCACTGTGGCAAGGGCGGGGATCGTCTTCTTCATCTTCCATCTTCGGTTCGTACATGTACGATAGGACGTACAAATACGGTTAACGGAAGCTGAATTCAAGAGGGAATTTGTACGCGTACGACAACTTTTCTTGAACATAGGAATTCGTCGCGCAAGTCCAGTGATCAGCATAACGGAAAGCCGGCGCGAACGCCGGTCAGCAATTGAGAGGTGTTTCGGTGAGCGGGGAGATATCCTGCGCTGACAATGAGGCCAGCATGAAGTCGCACATGCGCTTCACAAAGGCCTGGGGGTCACCGAACGGATAGAAGGGGAAGGTGATCAACAGCGAAATCGTACCGTGGCCGACGGTCCACAGCATGGTGGCGATGGCGCGCGGGTCGCCCTTGAGCTTGCCGGCGGCCACGCACGCCTCGACCCGGCTTATCAGCACCTTCATCGCCGGATTGCCCTCTTCCATGTCCTCGTAGCTGCGGCCTTCGGGCAGCCTGGTTTTCTCGGTCATGAAGACGGTACGGTATTCATTGGGGTTGCCGAGCCCGAAGGCGGCATATTCGGTCATCACCGCCCGCAGCGCCTCGACCGGATCGTCCGCGGGGTGCTCTTCGATGCGACGGGCAAGCGTTTCGAAGGCATCTTCGGCCAGTGCGAACAGAATGTCCTGCTTGTCGGCGAAATAGGAATAGACCGACATCGGCGCGTAGCCGACGCGCTTGGCCAGCTTGCGGATGGTCAAGCCCTCGTAGCCCTCTTCCTGGACCAGCTTGTGCGCCGCCGCGACCAGTTCCGAGCGAAGCTCTGCCTTCTGTTTCTCGCGGCGTTTCTGAACGCTCAGCGTCAATGTCCGCTGCCTTTTGTCGTTGGTTGCCTGACGAAGTTATATACGGTGTACGGAAACGGACAAGAGAGCGTTCCGGTTCCCTTGCGTGCACACTAACTCTTTGTTTTAACGCAGTTCCGGACGCAAAACCGCTAGGCTACTTTTCCTGGAATTGCTCAGATAGCGCCAACGCCGCCATCGAGCGCCAGCGCGTGGCCGGTCATGAAGGAGTTGGCCGGGTCGGCGAGGAACAGGATGCCGGTGATGATCTCGTCGACCTCGCCGACACGCTTCATCGGCACGCCGCGCGTGAGCTCGGCGAGCGCTTCGGCTTCGGGCGCTCCTGTGAAACGCACGAAGCCGTCGACCATCGCCGTGCGGGTGTGTGCCGGGCAGACCGCGTTGATGCGTATTCCCTTGCTGGCATATTCCACGGCGGCCGAGCGCGTCAGGCCGACGACGCCGTGCTTGGCGGCGGCATAGACCGACAGCTTCGGCGCGCCAGAGAGGCCGGCGACGGAGGCGATGTTGACGATGACACCGCCCTTGCCGCTTTCCTTGAACTGCCGCTCCAACTGAGGAATCTGGTGCTTCATGGCGTAGAAGACGCCGAGCAGATCGACCTCGACCACGCGGCGCGCCTCTTCCGAGGACACCTGCGGCAGGCGCACGAAGGAGTGGACGATGCCGGCATTGTTGACAGCGATGTCGAGCCGGCCGAACTTTTGCACGGCAAGCTTCACCAGATCCTCCGAGAGTTTTTCGTCGGCGATATTGCCGGCAAGGCGAGCCGTCTCGGCATCGAGCGTTGCGGCGAAACTGCCGAGCGCCGCCTCGTCGAGATCGGAGAGCACCAGCCGCGCCCCTTCGGCGGCGAAGGCCTTTGCCGCGCCGCTGCCGAGACCGCCGGTCGCGCCGGTGATCAGCACCGTCATCCCATCGAAACGGCCCATCGCTCAGCTCTCCCGCTTTCAGCTGTTCTCGTCGATCAGTTGCACCGCAAGCGCGGCAAGCAGCTTCACTGCCTCGCCATAGGTCTTTGCCTTTTCCGGATTGGACGCATTGCCGTCCAGCGCGCGGCGGTAGACGCCCTGGCAGATCGCCGCCAGCCGGAAGAAGGAGAAGGCGAGGAAGAAGGTCCAGTTGTCGATCCCCTGAATCCCGCGCCTGCGGCAATAAGCGGTGACATAGGCTTCCTCGGAAGGCAGGCCGGCAGCCGCGCGATCGACGCCGTCAAGGCCGCGAAAACCCGAGGCATGCGGCAGACGCCACTGCATGCATGGATAGGCGAGGTCGGCGAAGGGGTGGCCGAGCGTCGACAGTTCCCAGTCGAGCACCGCGATGACTTTTGACGCGTCAGGCGCGAAAATCATGTTGTCCAGCCGGTAGTCGCCATGGACAAGCGAAACCCGGCCGTCATCGGCCGGCATATGCGTTTCGAGCCACGCAATCAGCCTGTCGATATCGGTTATGGTTTCGGTTTCGGAGGCCCGGTACTGGCCGGTCCAGCGCGCGAGCTGGCGTTCGAAATAGCTGCCGGGCTTGCCGAAATCGCCGAGGCCGACGGCATCGACATCGACGTCGTGCATGGCGGCAAGGGTCGCGTTCATCGCATCGTAGATCGCGGCGCGCTCTTCATTGCCGGAAACGTCCGGCAGCGACGGATCCCAGAAAATGCGGCCGTCGAGATATTCCATGACATAGAACATGCGGCCGATCGGGGATTCTTCCCCTGACAGATGCAGCATGCGCGGCACCGGCACCGCCGTGCCGGCAAGCGCCCGCATCACCCGGAACTCGCGGTCGACCTGATGCGCGGATTTCAGCAATTGCCCCGGCGGCTTGGCGCGCAGCACATAGCGGCCGCTGGCGGCGGTCAAAAGATATGTCGGATTGGACTGGCCGGACTTGAATTTTTCAATCGCGGAAAGGCCGGCAAAGCCCGGAATATGCGCCTCGAGATAGGCCGCAAGCGCCGCCTGGTCTATGGCACCGGCCTCGCCGCTCATGCGTTCTCGGGCTGACGCTCGATCAGCGTCAAGGTCAGCCAGCGCGCCGTCAGCGCCGGCTTCTTCGAACCTTCGATCTCGATGGTCACGTCATGCGCCGTCTGTACCCAGCCGGACGGCCGAACCTTGACGTCCGCCAGCACGAAGCGGGTGCGGATGCGCGAACCCGTCTTCACCGGCGCCAGGAAACGCAGCGTGTCGAAGCCGTGGTTGACGCCCATCTTGCTGTTTTCCAGCGGCGGCATGGTCTCGAAGGTCATTGCCGACAAAAGCGACAGCGACAGGAAGCCATGCGCAATGGTGCCGCCAAACGGCGTCTCGCGCGCGGCGCGCTCCGGATCGCAATGGATGAACTGGTGGTCGTCGGTCGCATCGGCGAACTGGTCGATCATGCGCTGCGTCACCGTTCGCCAAGGCGAGACGCCGACCTCCTTGCCGACGCTTGCCAGAAGCGTATCGAGACTGATCGGTTCCACGCTGATGTCCTCCGCACCCCCGCCCGGATAGCGATTCCTCGAACCGGGCAGCTTATTCCTTGAACAAAGTCATTCCATGCTGCACCGACTGGCCGCCGTCGATAGGCAGGATGGCGCCGGTGACATAGCTTCCGGCACGGCTGCACAAATAAAGCGTTGCGCCGGCAATGTCATCCGCCGCGCCGATGCGGCCGAGCGGAACATGGTTACCGACATGTTTCGCCTGCTCCTCGGTCGCGGTGGCAAAGGCCGTCATGCGGCTCTGGAAAGGGCCGGGCGCAAAGGCGTTGACGGTGATGCGGCGGGCGGCGAACTCGATCGCCAGCGTGCGCGTCAAATGATGCACCGCCGCTTTCGAAGCCGCGTAGGAATAGGCGTCGTCGGCCAGCGGCTGGGTGCCCATCACCGAGCCGAGATTGATGACGCGGGCAGGATCTTCGTCGCTCGCCGCGGCATCGAGCAGCGGCAAGAGCTCCCGTGTCAGGTGGAAGACGGCGGTGACATTGACGCCGAACACCTTGGCCCAGGCATGGTAGGGGAAACCCTGCAGCGGCGCGCCCCAGGAAATGCCGGCATTGTTGACCAGGATGTGCAGGCGTTCCGTGCGTGCCTTGACCTCGGCGACGAGTGCCACGATGCCTGCTTCGCTGGACACGTCCCCGGCAAAGCCCTCGGCATGGCCGGAGCCGCCGAGCGCGTTCAATTCGTTGGCGACTTTTGCGCAATCCTCGCCCTTGCGCGAGGCGATCATCACCTGAGCGCCGGCGCGCACCAGCGCGGTCCCCACCATGCGCCCGATGCCGGTCGCCGCGCCTGTCACCAGCGCGGTCTTGCCGGCGACCGAGAACAGCTTGTCCAGATAGCTCATCGTGTTTCTCCGCTCCCTGCCCGGCAGGGGAACTCGCCCAAGAACTCGCGTTGACAAGGCTAGCCGAAGTACGGTCATCCTTGCCACGGGTAAAGATTTATCTTCGGGAAAGGCGGAAGCGATGGCGGACATGAATCTCGGCATGACCGAGCGGCTGAAGCCGATCCACCAGCGCGTGGCGGCGATGGTGCGTGACGAGATCGCACCGCTCGGCGAAGAGTTTCTCGCCGAGGTCGGCAAGGGGGGCGACCGCTGGGCGTACACGGCCAGGCAGGCGGAAATCCTGGAAGGCTTGAAGGAGACGGCGCGCGAGCGCGGCCTGTGGAACTTCTGGCTCACCGATTCCAAGCGCGGCTACGGCCTTTCCACCGTCGAATACGCCTATCTGGCGGAGGAGATGGGCAAGGCGCATCTCGGCGCCGAAACCTTCAACTGCTCGGCGCCCGACACCGGCAACATGGAGGTGCTGGAGCGTTATGGATCGGAAGCGCACAAGCGCGACTGGCTGGAGCCGCTGCTCGAGGGGAAAATTCGTTCGGCCTATCTGATGACCGAGCCGGACGTGGCGTCCTCGGATGCCACCAACATTTCGATGCGCTGCGAGCGGCAAGGCGATGACTATGTTCTGAACGGCGAGAAATGGTGGGCTTCCGGAGCCGGCGATCCTCGCTGCGCCATCTATATCGTCATGGTCAGGACGGGATCGGACGAGGAGCCGCAGCATCGCCGGCATTCGATGATCCTGGTGCCCTCGGACAGCAAGGGCATCACCAAGCTGCGGCCGATGCAGGTCTATGGCGACGATGACGCGCCGCACGGCCATATGCATTTGAGATTCGACAACGTCCGGGTGCCGGCGACGAATTTGATCCTCGGCGAGGGCAGGGGTTTCGAGATCGCGCAGGGGCGGCTCGGGCCTGGCCGCATCCATCACTGCATGCGCGCCATCGGCCAGGCAGAGATGGCGCTGGAGATGCTGTGCCAGCGCTCGTTGCGGCGCGAGGCCTTCGGCCAGTCGCTGGCAAAGCTCGGCGCCAATGTCGACATCATCGCAGAATGCCGCATGGAGATCGAGATGGCGCGGCTCTTGTGCCTCAAGGCTGCATGGATGATCGACCAGGGAGACGCTCGCGCGGCCGCCCCCTGGATCAGCCAGATCAAGGTGGTGGCGCCCCGCGTCGCGCTGAAGGTCACCGACGAGGCGGTGCAGATGTTCGGCGCGCAAGGCATCAGCCAGGACACGCCGCTCGCCCGCTCCTGGACGCATTTGAGGACATTGCGGCTGGCCGACGGGCCGGACGCCGTGCACCGGCGCCAGGTGGCGCGCGCGGAACTGAAGAAATACACGCAGGAAAAGGTCTGACGACCATGACGCTTCCATCGCAAATGCAGGGTCTGCTGCTTGTCGGCGACGGTTACACCAGGACGCCTTCGGCGGCTGCGCTCGAAGCGATGGAGCCTTACCTCCAGCCCGGCCGCATAGCCGTGCCGGTGCCAGGGCCGACACAGGCGCTGATCAAGGTCAGCCTCGCCTCGATCAACCCCTCCGACATCGCCTTCATCAAGGGCCAGTACGGCCAGCCGCGGGTCAAGGGCCGACCGGCGGGTTTCGAAGGCGTCGGCATTGTCGTCGCCACGGGCGACGATCCCTATGCAAGGAGCCTTGCAGGGAAACGCGTTGCTTTCGCCACCGGCGTGTCGAACTGGGGCGCCTGGGCGGATTATGCCGTCGCCGAGGCCGCTTCCTGCATCCCGCTCATCGATACGGTGCGCGACGAGGACGGCGCGGCGATGATCGTCAATCCGCTGACCGCCTTGGCCATGTTCGACATCGTCAAAGAGGAGAGCGAAAAATCCTTCATCATGACGGCGGGCGCAGCCAGCTCTGCAAGCTGATCATCGGGCTGGCGAAGGAGGAAGGTTTCCGGCCGATCGTCACGGTGCGCCGCGACGAGCAGATCCCGCTTTTGAAGGAGCTCGGCGCTGCCCATGTGCTTAACGAGAAGGGGGCGGATTTCGAGGTGGCGTTGCGCGAGGCGATGAAGGCCGAGCAGCCGCGCATCTTCCTCGACGCCGTCACCGGCCCTCTGGCTTCCGCCATCTTCAATGCCATGCCGAAACGCGCGCGCTGGATCGTCTATGGCCGGCTCGACGCCGGGCCGACGGTGATCCGCGAGCCCGGCCAACTGATCTTCCAGCACAAGCGCGTCGAGGGCTTCTGGCTGGCCGAATGGATGCGGCAATTCCGCGACAGGCTGGGCCCGGCGGTGCTGGAAGCGCAGAAGCGCTTTTCCGATGGACGCTGGTCGACCGACGTCACGGCGGTCGTGCCGCTGGACGAGGCGATGGCGCGGCTGCCGGCCGAGCTCGCCAAGTCCAACGGAAAGGTGTTCATCAAGCCGTAAGCACCCGAGGGTCGATCGCAGCCGTTCAGACCCGTGGCCAATCCTCAAACACAAAGCTGTGATCGACAAGACAGCGGCGGAAAAATGCCGCTGTTGCGCCTTCCCTTGCGCCGCGCCGGTAACAGTCACGCTCGGATGTTTTATTCCATTCGTTGTGATATCTCGCCGGCGGTGAAGCCAGGCGGCGATGGGAAAGCCGTCCTGGTCGGAATACGGGGTGCGCTATGATGGTAACCAAGCCGGTTTTCGACCGTTTGGGGTTTTGGTGGGTCGGGTCGTTTCTGGTCGTGCTTGGCCTAGCGCTGTGGTCGCCCAATGCGCGTTCGGTGGTCCATATCTATAGACATGGCAGTGAAGCGTTTCTGAGCGGCCGGCCGCTGTATCAGGTCGAAGTCGCCATGGGATATCTATACGCTCCCGCCTTCGCCGTCCTCTATGTTCCCCTGCTGAAGCTCGGGCCGTATCTGGGCGATACTCTGTGGCACATACTGGGCTTCGGCTTGCTGACTTTTGCCGCAATGCGTCAGGTGCGCAAGCTTAGCGGCCAGGAACAGACATGGCTGCTGTCCTTCGGTCTTTTCCTTGCCTTGCCGGTGGCGCTCGCAGCGCTTCGCAACGGCCAGGCGACGATCCTGCTCACCGGGGCATGCTGGTTTCTCACGTTGTCGACGCTTGAGGGGCGCCGGGCCGAAAGCTTCTTCTGGGCCATGCTTGCGATCATCGCCAAGCCGACCGCGATCATCATGCTGCTTCTGGCGGGAGCGCTGCGCCCCAGGCTGATACCGGCGCTGGTGCTGGCGGTGCTCGTCGCGCTCGCCATCCCCTATGGCTTTGCGTCGACCGACTACGTCAACGCGCAATATCACGATTTCGTCCGGTTGCTGACTTCGATGACGGTCGACCCAACCGGCCCCTTCGTCCCGGCCGACTTCACGGCGCCTTTCACGCGGTTTGGAATGCCGGTTTCCGAGTTAGACGCGACGATCGTGCGTATGTTCGCCGGTCTGCTGACGCTTTGGCTGGTGCTCCAGTTCGACCGCAGATTGGACTCCAACATCGGCGGACTCGCCATCTTCCTCGCCGCGGCATTCTACATGTGCGTCTTCAATCCGCGGGTCGAGCAGAACACTTACGCCATGGTGGCGGTGCCTGCCGGTCTCTCCATCGCCCTGCTTTGGCGGGAGAAGGGAGCCGAGGCCATGTGCTGGTTCTTGGCGACATTCCTCTTCGTCACCGGACTGACCAGTGTCGACCTGCGACTGCACGATCTTTTCCACCCGTGGTTCCGGCCGATCAGCATTAGCATAATTGCCTGCGTGCTCGTCGCTTGGTTCTGGACGCAAGACAGACAGAAGGTGCCTGTCGCCGGAGCCGTCGCGCATGGCTGAGATGCTCGATATCATCGCGCCGTTCTTCAACGAGGCCGAATCCGCCATTGCGTTTGTCGGGCTGCTCGCCAGGCTGGAAGTGGCCGTAGCGGAGCGCTTCGGCATGACGGTCCGCAAGATACTCGTCGACGACGGCAGCCGCGACGGCAGCGCCGAGACGTTTGCGACTGCGCTCTCCGGCTCCTGGGAGATCGTGCGGCTGAGCCGCAATTTCGGCAAGGAAGCGGCGGTGCTCGCCGGCCTCGATCATTCCCGCGGCGACATGGTCCTGATCATGGACTCCGACCTCCAGCATTCCCTGGATATCAGCCTGAAGATGATTGCAGAACTGGTCGAGAATCCGCAGATCGATGTCGTCTACGCGCAGAACGACCGGCGCGAGGGGAGCTGGCGGCGCAGCCAGTTGGCGCGGCTCTTCTACAGGCTGATCAACAGCAGTCAGCGCTTCGACATCCCCGAAAATGCCGGAGACTTCCGCGTCATGCGCGGCGCCGTTGCGCGTGCCCTGACCAGCGTGCGCGACAAGCGTCGTTTCAACAAGGGGCTGTTCGCTTGGGCCGGCTTCCGCCAGAAGGCGGTGCTTTATTCGCCGGAAAACCGCGCCAGCGGCACGTCCAAATGGACAAGGTTCAACCTGATCGCGTTCTCGCTTGAAGGGTTCACCTCGTTTTCCGTGATCCCGCTGCGCGTCATCAGCCTTATCGGATTGCTGGCGGCATTCGCAGGTCTCGCCTATGGCGTGAAGGTGCTCTTCGAGGTGCTGTTCTACGGCATAGCCGTGCCTGGCTACCCCAGCATCATGGTTGCCGTCGTGCTTTTTGGAGGCCTCAACCTGGCGCTGCTCGGCCTGATCGGCGAGTATGTCTGGGTCACGCTCAGCGAAAGCAAGGACCGGCCCGTCTACATCGTGCGCGACGTGCTGCATGGCAATGCCATCAAGCAGGTTGCTCCGGACAGATGACCAGGTCGATCCGCCTGATCGCCGACGATTACGGCCTTGCACCGGGGGTATCGAGCGCGATCCTCGACCTCATCGAGCGCGGCCGCCTGACCGGGACCAGTTGCATGACCGGCTTTCCGGAATGGGAAGAGGCGGCGGCGCGCATCAGGCCGTTCCGTCGACGGGCGGCCGTCGGGCTACACCTGACCCTCACCGATCAGATCGCCGCGACCGGTTCGTCCAGCCTGGCGCCGGAAGGCAAGCTGCCCGGGCTTGCCTCCCTTGCGCTGCCGGTGCGGCGCGGGCGCATCGAGGAGCGGGACATTCATGCCGAGCTCGACGCCCAGTACGACCGCTTCACCGAAGCGCTGGCTGGCCCGCCCGATCACATCGACGGGCACCAGCATGTGCATTTTCTTCCCGCGGTACGGAATTGGCTGCTCGTCCGGTTTGGAGGGAGCGCACACAAGCCGGCGCTGCGCGGCGCGCCCGGGCTTGCCGGCCTGGACGCGGCGACCAAGGTCGCGGCGATCGCCACGCTGGCCGCGGGCTTCAACAGGTCGATGCAGCGGGCCGGCTTTAACGTGATGACGCCGCTCTGCGGTATCTATGACTGGCGGCAGCCGCAAAAATTCACTTCGACGTTGCGCGCCGCGGTCGACACCTTGCCCGAACAAGGTTTGTTCATGTGCCATCCGGGCCAAGTCGATGACGTGTTGCGCGCTCGCGACCCGATGCAGGGCGCGCGTGAGGTCGAGTTCGCGGTTCTGAGTTCCGAGGATTTCGGCGCCAGCCTCGAACGGGCCGAAATGCGCGTCATGGACGGCAAAGTATGAGCGCCGGCCAGCCGCAGCGTTCGACCGGCAGCAAGATCGTCCGCTTCGCCTTGGTCGGGCTGGTCAACACCGGCATCGACCTCACCGCATTCTTCCTGCTGCTCAAGCTCGCGGTGCCGGCTTTGGCCGCCAATGTCGGCGCCTGGTTCGTCGCGGTCCTTTTCTCGTTCGTAGCGAACCGCTTCTGGTCGTTCGAGCGGGACCGGGACATCCGGCTGCACCATTCCTTCCTGCGCTTCGTCTCGCTGGGGGCGCTGATTTCGCTTGGCGTTTCGAGCCTCTCGATCGCGGCACTGGCCGAGACCGCAGGCGTGTGGCCGGCCAAGATACTCGGCGTCGTGGTGGCCGCCGTGCTGAACTTCCTGGCGGCGCGTTGGTCGATCGAGGGCCGGCTCGTAAAGTAGTTACTCGGCCGGCTCCGCCTCGACATACGCAGCTTAGAGACGGATTCAGATTTCAGGTCGATTTCGACCTGAAATCATCCGGCTCTAGCGCAGGCTTTCGAGGTCGCGGATGCGTTTGGCGCCGGCCGCTTCCAACTGCCTGGTCACGGCGGCGATCAGCGTTTCGGCGACCACGAACAGAGCGGCGGACGAATCCCAGGCCGAGGGCACGGCGGTGCGCCCGGCGATTACGTGGCGGGCGAACCGGGCGATCGGCGAAAGCCACTGGTCGGTGAAGAGAATGATCTGCACGCCGCGCTGGTGAGCCTTCTCGGCAAAGCGCACTAGACTTTCCTGGTAGCGGCGGATGTCGAAGATCACCAGGACGTCGCGCTTGCCCATGTCGATCAGCCGGTCGCGCCAGATGCTCTCCTGGCCGGCGAGGTGATAGACATCCGGCTGGATGATGGCCAGGTGAGCGGCCATGTAGCGCGCCAGCGGATCGGTGAAACGGCCGCCGATGAGGAAGGTCTTGCCGCGCCGCTCGGCAAGTCTCGTGGCAATGTCTGCCAGCTGTCTTTCCGTGAGGTGCCGGAAGGTCTCGCGCATATTGTCGAGCGTCGCCTCGAGCATCGGCGAAACGGCGCCGCCGGCCGAGCTTGGATTGAGCGTGCGCGAAGCCGGCGACTGCAATTGCGCTGCCAGCTCATCCTGCAGCGCCGATTGGAATTCGGGGTAATTCTGGAAGCCGAGCCTGGCGACGAAGCGTAGGATCGTCGGCGAAGATACGCCGGCCGCAGCCGAGAATTCGGCGACCGTCTTCAGCCCGGTCAAAGGATAGTTGGCAATCAGCGTCTGGGCGGCGCGTCGCTCGCCGGCCGGCATCGTGCCGATGCGGTCCGAGATCAGTTCGGCAATGCTGGAAATCATGTTTTCCCCCGCCCGTTGACCCGCCGCCGCCATTTTCCCGAATTCGCGTTTGACAAAGCCGGCCAAACTGTATGAAACCATTCACAGGGACGCAATGAGACAAAATACGTAACATAAGATACAGCGCCCCGCAGGGGACGATATGGAGAAAGCTCGGCTCGCTAGCCTTGCACCTGAGACCGTAAGGGTGACCAACCCCGGCGGATCCAGCCCCTTCGTCTTCACCTGCGACCACGCTTCGAATTTCCTGCCCGCCGAGTTCGGAACGCTTGGCCTCCCGGCTGCGGATCTTTCGCGCCATATCGCCTGGGACCCGGGTGCGCTTCCCGTCGCCAGCCGCATGGCGCAGGCGCTCGACGCGACCTTGATCGAGACCCGCGTGTCGCGGCTCGTCATCGATTGCAACCGGCCGCTCGACGCGCCGGACCTCGTTCCGCCGGTCAGCGAGACGACAGTCATTCCCGGCAATTCGAGCCTGTCCGACAAGCAGCGCGCCGCCCGTATCGACCTTGCCTGGCACCCGTTCCACGACACGATCGCCGAGATCGTGGAGCAGCGGCTGGCGCGGGGTCAGGAGACGCGTCTGGTGTCGGTGCACTCCTTCACGCCGGTCTACAAGGGCAAGAGCCGGCCATGGCATATCGGCATCATCCATGATGACGACCGCCGCCTGGCGACGCCCCTGGTCGCGGCGCTGCAGCGGCTTGCCGGCGTCACCGTTGGCGTCAACGAACCCTATTCGCCGGCCGACCGCGTCTATTTCACGCTGGAGCGGCACGCGCGTTCGCGCGGCCTTGCCTGCGCGATGATCGAAATCCGCAACGACGAAATCGCCGGCGAGACCGGGCAGCGGAAATGGGCGGATCTGCTCACAGGCATATTTTCGAATCTCGAGCCCGAGGAGGCCAGGGGCTCCCGACAAAGCGCAATGGGAAAGTCAGTACAATCGGCCAGCTAAAAACCAATAGGGGACTTCCAAATGGCAGCAGACGACTATACCGAAGTCGATAAGGCGGACGACATTCAGGTCCTTCACAGCATGGGCTATGCCCAAGAACTGGAGCGGCGCCTCAGCCGCTTTTCGAATTTCGCGGTTTCCTTCTCCATCATCTGCATTCTGTCCGGCGGCATCAATTCGCTGGCTCAGGCGACCTCGGGCGCAGGCGGCATCGGCATCGGTATCGGGTGGCTCGTCGGCTGCTTTGTCTCGCTTACCTTTGCCGTGGCCATGTCGCAGATCAGCTCGGCCTATCCGACGGCCGGCGGGCTCTATCACTGGGGCTCGATCCTCGGCAATCGCGGCACCGGCTGGGTGACGGCCTGGCTCAACCTGCTCGGCCTGATCACCGTGCTCGGCGCCATCAATGTGGGCACATGGACCTTCTTCGTCGGCGCCTTCGGTCCGGCGCTCGGCATCGAGGGCACGCTGACCAACCAGATGATTTTCCTGGTCATTATCACCGGTGCCCAGGCGCTGATCAACCATCTCGGCATCAAGCTGACGGCGAAACTGACCGACTTCTCCGGCTATCTGATCTTCTTCGGCTCGATCCTGATCGCGGTGGTCTGCCTGCTTTCGGCCGAGACCTGGGATTTCAGCCGCCTCTTCACCTTCCACAACTACTCCGGCGATGCCGGCAACGGTGTGTGGCCGTCGGTGTCGAACGCCTGGGTGTTCGCGCTCGGCCTCCTGCTGCCGATCTACACGATCACCGGCTACGACGCCTCGGCGCATACGTCGGAAGAGACCATCAAGGCGGCTTCTTCCGTGCCGCGCGCGATGGTCATGTCGGTCGTCTGGTCGGCGCTGTTCGGCTATCTGTTCCTGGCCGCCTTCGTGCTGATGATCCCGAACATGGACGACGCGGCCAAGCAGGGCTGGAACGTGTTCTTCTGGGCTTTCGACCAGCGCGTCAGCCCCGGCCTCAAGGAGTTCGTGTACCTCGTGGTTTTCCTTGCGCAGCTCTTGTGCGGTCTTGCCACCGTCACCTCGGCCTCGCGCATGATCTTCGCCTTCTCGCGTGACGGCGGCCTGCCGGGCTCGGCGGCGCTCGCCAAGGTGAGCCCGACTTACCGCACGCCGGTGGCGGCGATCTGGACGGCCTCGATCCTGTCGGTGCTGTTCGTGTGGGGTTCGTCGGTGGTCTCGGTCGCCGGCACCTCAGCCTACACGATCGTGGTGTCCTGCACCGTCATCTTCCTGTTCCTCTCCTTCACCGTGCCGATCGTGCTCGGCATGATGGCCTGGGGAACGCCGAAGTGGGACAAAATGGGTCCTTGGAACATGGGACGCGCCATCTTCATGCTGTTCGGCGTTCTCTCGATCCTGTCGATGATCCTGATCTTCGTCATCGGCATCCAGCCGCCGAACGACTGGGCGCTCTACATCACCGTCGGTTTCTTCATCCTGACGGCGATCGTCTGGTTCGCCTTCGAGCGCAACCGCTTCCAGGGCCCGCCGCTCGGCGACATCATCGCGGCGCGCCAGGCGGCGATCAAGGCGGCCGAACAGGCGGTCGGCGAGACCGGCCACTGAACCTTCGACCTCTGACCATGGCCGGCGCAATGCCGGCCATGGTCTTGTTTCTCCCTTCAAATCGACAAGCACTGGAGCGCCAAAGGAATGGCCGGGAATTTCTCGTTCGATCAGTTGAAGAAAGCGGTCTCGAACGGCGAGATCGACACGGTGCTGGCCTGCATCGTCGATATGCAGGGCCGGCTCGCGGGAAAGCGCTTCCTGGCTCAGTATTTCGTCGATTCCGCGCATGGCGAGACGCATGGCTGCAACTATCTCTTGGCCTGCGACATCGATATGGAGCCGGTGCCGGGCTACAAGGCGGCGAGTTGGTCGAAGGGCTATGGCGATTTCGTCATGAAGCCGGACCTGTCGACGCTGCGGCGCATTCCATGGCTGGAGAAGACGGCGCTGGTCATTTGCGACGTGCTCGATCATCACACGCATGAGGATGTGGCCCACTCACCCCGCGCGATCCTGAAGAAGCAGGTCAAGCGCCTGCAGGAGCGCGGCTATATCGGCTATTTCGCCTCCGAGCTCGAATTCTATCTGTTCAGCGAAACCTACGAGTCCGCGCGCAAGAAGCACTGGCAGGGGCTCGATAGCGCCTCGCCCTATATCGGCGACTACCAGATCGGCATCACCAGCAAGGAAGAAGGCGTCATGCGCCGGCTTCGCAACGAGATGGAGGCCGCCGGCATTCCGATCGAGAACTCCAAGGGCGAGTGGGGGCCCGGCCAGGAAGAGATCAATGTGCGCTATGCCGAGGCGCTCGAGATGGCCGACCGCCACGTCATCCTGAAGAACGGCGCCAAGGAGATCGCCGATTCCGAAGGCAAGGCCATCTCCTTCATGGCCAAGTACAATTATGGACTCGCCGGCAATTCCAGCCATATCCACAATTCGCTTTGGAGCGCCGACGGAAAGACGCCGCTGTTCTTCGACAAGAAGGCCGACTGGACGCTGTCGAGCCTCGGCCAGCAATGGGCGGCCGGCCAGCTCAAATACGCCAAGGAGTTCACCTGGTTCCTGGCGCCCTACATCAACTCCTACAAGCGCTTCCAGGCCGGCACCTTCGCGCCGACAAAGATCATGTGGAGCGAGGACAACCGCACCGCCGGCTTCCGGCTCTGCGGCGAAGGCACCAAGGGCATTCGCATGGAGTGCCGCATCGGCGGCGCCGACCTCAATCCTTATCTCGCCTTCGCGGCGCTGATCGCGTCGGGTCTCGCCGGCATCGATGAGAGGTTGGAGCTGCAGAAGCCTTTCGTCGGCGATGCCTATCAGGCCTCGCGCCTGCCCGAGATCCCCAAGACCTTGCGCGACGCCGCCGAAACGCTGGCCAAGTCGAAGATGCTGAAGCAGGCCTTCGGCGAGGAGGTGATCGAGCACTATGTGCACACCGCCCGCTGGGAGCAGTTCGAATACGACCGCCGCATCACGGATTGGGAGCTGCACCGGGGCTTTGAGCGGTACTAGGGGGCCAGGTTACGTCGGCGCTGCCCCTCACCCTTACCCGCTCCCCGTGAAGAACGGGGAGAGGAGGGTCGCCGGCGCAGGAGCTTCTCCCTTCTCCCTGTCACAATACGGGGAGAAGGTGCCGGCAGGCGGATGAGGGGCGGCGCCAAGCCAAGTGATTTTCGATTGTTGTAAAACTGCGAGGAAGAAATGACCGAAACGGTCAAACTCAAATCCCCCATCGACGGCTCGATCTATGCCGAACGGCCCGTCGCCAGCGACCAGGCGATCAACGCCGCGGTCGAGCGCGCCAGGGCGGCGCAGGAGAAGTGGGCCGAGACGCCGGTCGTTGAGCGCGGCAAATACATGCTGGCGATGCTCGAGGCGCTGGTCGCCATGAGCGACGAGATCGTGCCCGAGATCGCCTGGCAGATGGGCCGGCCGGTGCGCTATGGCGGCGAGTTCGGCGGCGTCAAGGAACGCACCAACTATATGGTCGAGATCGCCGAAGCCGCGCTGAAGCCGGTGCTCGCCTCCAATCCGAAGGACGGCTTCCGCCGCTATGTGAAGAAGGTGCCGCTCGGCGTCGTCCTGGTGATCGCGCCTTGGAACTATCCGTATCTCACCGCGGTCAACACGATTGTGCCGGCGTTGATGGCGGGCAGTGCCGTTGTCCTCAAGCATGCCGCGCAGACGTTGCTGGTCGGCGAGCGCTTCCAGCAGGCTTTCGATAAGGCCGGCCTGCCAAAGGGGCTGTTCCAGAACCTGGTCATGAACCACGCCCAGACCGAGAAGCTGCTCGGCTCCGGCAAGATCGACCATGTCAATTTCACCGGCTCGGTCGGCGGCGGCCGCGCCATCGAGAAGGCGGCGGCCGGCACCTTCATGACGCTCGGCCTCGAGCTCGGCGGCAAGGACCCGGCCTATGTGCTGCCCGACGCCAAGATGGATCATGCGGTCGCCAATCTGGTCGACGGCGCCTTCTACAATTCCGGCCAGTGCTGCTGCGGCATCGAGCGCGTCTATGTGCATGAGAATGTCTATGACGAGTTCGTCGAGGGTTTTGTCGCCGAGACCAGGAACTATGTCGTCGGCAATCCGCTGGAGCAGGCGACCACTCTCGGCCCGATGGCGCAGGCGCGCTTCGCCGACCTGATCCGCGAGCAGAAGGCCGAGGCGCTGCGCAAGGGCGCGACCGCGCATATCAACATGAAGGTCGAGAACGACAAGCCGGGCTCGCCCTATCTGGCGCCGGAGGTGCTGACCGGGGTCGATCACCAGATTAGCGTCATGCGCGAGGAAAGTTTTGGGCCGATCGTCGGCATCATGAAGGTGCGGAACGACGAGGAGGCGATCGCGCTGATGAACGACAGCCCCTATGGGCTGACGGCCTCGATCTGGACGCGCGACACGGAGCGCGCAATCGCCATCGGCGACCGCGTCGAGACCGGCACGGTGTTCATGAACCGCTGCGACTATCTCGACCCGGCGCTGGTCTGGACTGGCGTCAAGGACACCGGCAAGGGCGCAGCCCTTTCGGCGATCGGCTACGACAATCTGACCCGGCCGAAATCCTATCACCTGCGTGAAACGATCTGACCTTCGAAAGACAAGACATGTCAAAGCTCATCTCCAAATGGAACTATCCCACCACCGTCCGTTTCGGCGCCGGCCGCATCAAGGAATTGCCGGATGCGCTGGCGGCGGCCGGCATCAAGCGCCCGCTCTTCGTCACCGATCCGGGTCTGGCGAAGCTGCCGGTCGTCGCCTCGACGCTGAAGATCCTCGACGACGCCGAGGTTCCCTATGGCGTGTTTTCGGAGGTGAAGCCGAACCCGGTCGAGTCCAATCTCACCGCCGGCATCGCGGTGTTCAAGAAGGGCAAGCATGACGGCGTCATCGCCTTCGGCGGCGGCTCGGCGCTCGATCTCGGCAAGCTGATCGCCTTCCAGGCCGGACAGACGCGACCCGTGTGGGATTTCGAGGACATCGGCGACTGGTGGACCAGGGCCAATTCCGATGCGATCGCGCCGATCATCGCGGTGCCGACCACGGCAGGAACCGGCTCCGAGGTCGGCCGCGCCGGCGTCATCACCAATGAGGAGACCCACACCAAGAAGGTCATCTTCCATCCGAAGCTTCTGCCGGCGATCGTCATTGCCGATCCGGAGCTGTCGGTCGGCATGCCGGCCTTCATCACCGCCGGCACCGGCATGGACGCGCTTGCGCATTGCCTGGAGGCCTATTGCGCGCCGGGCTACCATCCGATGGCCGACGGCATCGCGGTGGAGGGCATCCGGCTGGTGTTCGAGAACCTGCCCAAGGCCTTCGCCAACGGCAAGGACCTGGTCGCCCGCGCCCATATGATGAGCGCCGCCGCCATGGGCGCCGCCGCCTTCCAGAAGGGGCTGGGCGCCATCCATTCCCTGTCGCATCCGATCGGCGCGCTCTACGACACCCATCACGGCATGACCAATGCCGTGTTCATGCCCTACGTGCTGGCCTTCAATCGCGAGGCGATCGAGGGCCGTATCACCCGGCTCGCCGCCTATTGCGGCATCAAGGGCGGCTTCGATGGTTTCGCCAAGGCAGTCATCAAGCTGCGCAAGGAGCTCAAGGTGCCGCACGCGCTGCCCGGCCTGATCAAGGGGCTCGACATGGACAAGAAGCGCAAGGCGCTGATCGCCGACATGGCGGTGGTCGATCCGACGGCGGGCGGCAATCCGGTGAAGCTCACCAAAAAAGCGGCGCTGACGCTGCTCGAAAATGCGATCGCCGGCTCCATCTGAGAGCCGGCTTTCAACACCAAAAAGTCAAATAAGGGAACACTCTAGGAAAGGGAGAAGGGGCAAAATCAAGGCAGCTAACCATTAGCCGGAAAATTAAGCGCGGGCTAATTGCTACGGTCCGTTAAAAAGAGTTAACTTTTTTGGCCGCGGGGCTCCGGTTTCAAAAAGCCTTCATCCGGCTGTCACACGAAAACGATACCCGCATCGCAGGCGCTTAAACGCGCCAGTTCAACGGAGAGAACACATGTTCAAGTTCACGGGGAAAGTGCTTTCCCTCTCGGCCGCGGCGCTCTTTGCGTCGACGGTGATTTCGTCCGCGGATTCGCTGGACGATCTCGTCAAGGCCGCGAAGGCTGAAGGCCAGCTCACCACCATCGCGCTTCCGCATGACTGGTGTGGCTACGGGGCAGTGATCGAAGGTTTCAAGGCTAAGTATCCCGGAATCACCATCAACGAACTCAACCCGGACGCCGGTTCGGGCGACGAGGTCGAGGCGATCAAGGCCAACAAGGATAACAAGGGCCCGCAGGCGCCCGACGTTATCGACGTCGGCCTGTCCTTCGGCCCGACCGCCAAGAAAGACGGCCTGCTGATGCCCTACAAGGTGTCGACCTGGGACTCGATCCCGGACAGCGCCAAGGATGCCGACGGCGCCTGGTACGGCGACTATTACGGCGTGCTCGCCTTCGAGGTGAACAAGGATCTGGTCAAGGAATCGCCGACCGACTGGGCTGACCTGCAGAAGCCGGAATTCGCCAACTCGGTCGCGCTTGCCGGCGATCCGCGTGCTTCGAACCAGGCCATTCAGGCCGTTTATGCTGCCGGCCTTTCCGGTGGCGCCGCCGCTGGTGAAGCCGCGGGCACCGCCGGTCTCGAATACTTCAAGAAGCTCAATGCGGCCGGCAATTTCGTGCCGGTCATCGGCAAGACGGCGACGCTCGCCCAGGGCCAGACGCCGATCCTCGTCACTTGGGACTACAACGCGCTTTCGGGCCGCGACACGCTGAAGGGCAACCCGCCCGTCGACGTTATCGTGCCGAAGACCGGTGTCGTCGCCGGCGTCTATGTGCAGGCTATCAGCGCCTTCGCGCCGCATCCGAATGCCGCCAAGCTGTGGATGGAGTATCTCTATTCGGACGAAGGCCAGATCGGCTGGCTGAAGGGCTATTGCCACCCGATCCGCTTCAACGATCTCGCCAAGAACGGCAAGATCCCGGCGGATGTGCTGGCCAAGCTGCCGCCGGCGGAGTCCTACGCTTCCGCCGTGTTCCCGACGCTCGACGAGCAGGGCAAGGCCAAGGAAACCATCACCAAGAATTGGGACGCCACTGTCGGCGCCAATGTGAAGTAACAGGGTGATATCGGCCGGGCGGCCCTGGCTGCCCGGCCTCGTTTCAGAACGGTAACCGGCGCATGACCGATCTCTCGCTCTCCAACAAGGCCATTGCGGGAAAGACCGCGCCGCCGGCCGAGGCCCGAAGCCTGAGGCTGCCGACGCAGTGGCTTGGCGTCACGCCTTTCTTCATCTTCGCCGTGATGTTCCTGATCCTGCCCACGCTCTATCTGATGCTGGGCGCTTTCCAGAACGAGGCAGGCGAATTCACCTTCGCAAACATCGTCGCGCTCTTTTCGGCCAACATCGTTGCGGCTTATTGGATCTCGATAAAGGTCAGCCTGGCGTCATCACTGATCGGCGCCTTCGCCGGCCTTGCCATCGCCATCGCCATCGTGCGCGGCGGGCTGCCCGATTGGATACGTTCAGCGACACTGACCTTCTCGGGCGTCGCATCCAATTTCGCCGGCGTGCCGCTCGCGTTTGCTTTCATCGCGACGCTTGGGCGACTCGGTCTCGTCACTGTCTTGCTCAACACGCTGGTCGGCCTGAACCTCTACGCGCATGGCTTCAACCTGCTATCGTTCTGGGGTCTGACGATCACCTATGTCTATTTCCAGATTCCGCTGATGGTGGTCATCATCGTGCCGGCGATCGATGGGCTGAAACGGGAATGGGGCGAGGCCGCCGCCACGCTCGGCGCCACCCAGGCGCAATATTGGCGCATGGTGGTCATTCCGGTGCTTTGGCCGAGCTTTCTGGGCACCGTCATCCTGCTCTTCGCCAATGCGTTCGGAGCAATCGCAACCGCCTATGCGCTGACCGGCTCGTCACTCAACATCGTTCCGATCCTGCTCTATGCGCAGATCCGCGGCGATGTGCTGCATAATGCCCATCTCGGCTATGCGATCGCCTTCGGCATGATCTTCATCACCGGGCTTGCCAACATCTTCTACATCTGGTTCCGGACCCGCTCGGAGAGGTGGCTCAAATGAAGGCTGGCAAGTTCTGGGCCTGGGCCGTCTTCATCCTCGGCGCGGCCTATTTCTTCATACCGCTGATCGCGACAGTCGAGTTCTCGCTGCGCATGCGGCGCGGTGTCTATTCCTTCGATGCGTACAAGGTCGTGCTGGGCGACAGCCAGTTCCAGGCGACGTTCATATTTTCCGTGGTCGTCGCCATCTTCACGATTCTCCTGGGTGTGCTGATCGTGGTGCCAACCGCCTATTGGATCCGCCTGCGCCTGCCCCAACTGCGCCCGGTGGTCGAGTTCATCACCTTGTTGCCGTTGGTTATCCCAGCCATCGTCATCGTTTTCGGCTATATCAGAATGTATGGCTCGAATTCGCCGCTGCCGTTTCTCGGGTCGAATTTGGGAGCGAACGCGCTGCTGGTCATCGGCTACGCGGCGCTCGCGCTGCCCTATATGTACCGGGCCGTGGACACCGGTCTTCGCACCATCGACGTTCGCACGCTGACGGAGGCCGCGCAGATTCTGGGGGCAGGGTGGGGTACGATCATCACTCGGGTTATTCTGCCGAATGTGCTGATCGCGGTGCTGTCGGGCGCGTTCCTCACCTTCGCCATCGTCATTGGCGAATTCACCATGGCCAGTCTGCTCAATCGCCCTGCCTTCGGTCCGTATCTGCAGAACCTTGTGGCCAATCGCGCCTACGAACCGGCCGCGCTGTCCATCATCGCCTTCGTGATAACCTGGGGCTGCATGTCCCTGATCCAGATTCTGTCGCGTTTCGCGCCAAGATCGGCGAACCGCCCCAACTGAGCGAAAAGCACCGAAAGAAAAAAAGCCATGGCCGAGCCGTTCCTCTCCATCCAGCATGTGCGAAAATCCTTCGGCGCCACAACAGTGGTCGAGGACTTCAATCTCGATGTCGCGCCGGGTGAGTTCGTCTCCTTCCTTGGCCCGTCCGGCTGCGGCAAGACGACGGTGCTGCGCATGGTCGCCGGTTTCGAGGAGCCTTCGGCCGGCAAGATCGTGGTCGGCGGCAAGGACATCACCAGGCTGAAACCCAATCAGCGCAATGTCGGCATGGTGTTCCAGGCCTACGCGCTGTTTCCGAACCTGACGGTGGCGCAGAATATCGGCTTCGGACTGAAGGTGGCGGGCATGCAGAAGGCCGCAATCGATTCCCGGGTCGCCGAGATGCTCGACATGATCAAGCTGCCGCAGATGGCCGACCGCTATCCCTATCAGCTTTCCGGCGGCCAGCAGCAGCGCATCGCGCTGGCGCGGGCGATTGCGCCCAAACCCAAACTGCTTTTGCTCGACGAGCCGCTGTCGGCGCTCGACGCCAAGGTGCGCGTGTCGCTGCGCGAGGAAATCCGATCGATCCAGAAGAAGCTCGGCATCACCACCATCTTCGTCACGCATGACCAGGAAGAGGCGCTGTCGATCTCCGACCGGATCGCGGTGATGTATGGCGGCAAGGCCGAGCAGGTCGGCACGCCGTTCGAGATCTACAACCGGCCGGCCACCAAATTCGTCGCCAATTTCGTCGGCACGCTCAACGTGCTGGAAGGCAAGGTCACCGACGCCGCGTCCGGCAAGGTGCAAGTCAACGCCCAGGAAGTGTCGCTCAAGGGCAAGCTCAACGGCTCGAAGTCCGGCGACACGCTTTCGCTGGCGCTGCGGCCCGAAGCCATCTCGCTGGGGCGCCAGCCCGGCCACGACACCAGCCTGTCGGGCGAGATCGCCGAAGTGCATTTCCTCGGCTCCGTCATCCGCGTGCGCGTCGGCATCGGCGGCAACACGGTATCGCTCGACACCTTCAACAACTCGGCGACACCGCCCCCTGCCGTAGGCGACAAGGCGGACATCTCCTTCTCATCGGGCGACATGCTGGTTCTGCATTAGTGAAAGAGTGAGTGAATAGTGAATGGCACCCGGCGAAGCGAGCACTTCAAGTGCTCAATTCTTCCGGCAACACCCATTCACCAATCACCATCACTTTTGCAGTGCCAAACGCCTGGTTCCATCGCTACGATGAGCCATGGCCCTGTTCGAACTTACCCTGATCCTGCTTCTCATCGCCGTCGCGCTGACGGCGGTATCGCGATGGCTGGAGGTACCTTACCCGTCATTGCTGGCGCTTGCGGGCGTTGGGCTTGCCTTCGTGCCGGGCGCGCCGGTGATCGAGATCGATCCGGAACTGGCGCTTGCGCTGTTCATCGCGCCGGTGCTGCTCGATTCCGCCTACGACACGTCGCTGCGCGATCTGAAGCGGTACCGGCTGTCGCTCGCCCTGCTGGCGCTTGGCGCGGTCGTCTTCACCACCGTGGTGGTTGCCTTCGTCGGCTGGAAGATGGCCGGCCTGCCGATCGCGGCGGCGATCGCGCTCGGCGCCATCGTCGCGCCGCCGGACGCGGTGGCGGCAAGCGCCGTGCTCAGCCAGTTCAAGGTACCACACCGCATTACAGCCATCCTGCAGGGCGAGAGCCTTCTCAACGATGCCACGGCGTTGTTGATCTACCGGATATCGGTTTCGACAGCGGTCGGCACGCTCATGCTCAAAGACGCAGTGCCCCTCATCCTGCTTGCAACGGTCGGCAGCGTCGTGGCGGGCTACCTGTTCGGCCGGGCGTCGCTGCTGACGCTGACGCGCATCGAGGATGCGGCAAGCAGCACCGTGGTGCAGTTCGCCGGAACCTTCGCTGTCTGGATCATTGCCGACAAGCTCGGCCTTTCCGCCATCATCACCATCGTCGTCTATGCCATCACCATCGCGCGCACCGGGCCGCGCCGGATGTCGGCGAGACGCCGCGTCAGCGCCTATTCGGTCTGGGAATCGGCCGTATTCGTGCTCAACGTCTTGGCGTTCGTCCTGATGGGCCTGCAAGCACGGTCGATCGTCGGCCGACTGGCCGGCGACGGGCAAGGCGAGGCATTCGTCTTCGCCGCGACGGTTCTTGCCGTCGTCGTCGTGGCACGTCTCGTCTGGGTGGCGGGGTATGTCGCGGTCATCCGATGGTTTGCCCGCAACGACAGCGAGGAAGAAAAGCAGGATGCGCCGACGTTTGCCGGCGCCGCGCTTGTCGGCTGGTGCGGCATGCGCGGGCTGGTGACGCTGGTCGCCGCCATTGCCTTGCCGGCCGGCTTTCCTGGGCGCGACCCGATCGTGCTTGCCGCGTTCGCTGTCGTGCTCGGCACGCTGGTGCTGCAAGGGATGAGCCTGAAGGCTCTGCTGCGCTGGCTCAATTTTCCGCGCGATACGACGATCGACCGCGAGGTGGCCGAGGCGCGCGTCGCCATCATGCAGGCGGCGCTCGATGTGCTGAGCCGCAAGACCTCGTCCGCCGCCGCGGTCGTGCGTGAACAATATGAGGCGCAACGCCGGATCGCCGAAAATCCCGACGACGCGCAGGCTGCGACGGAATACGACCGGTTGCGCCTCTACGCCATCAAGCGGCAGCGCGACACGCTGGAGGAACTGCGCAGCAACGATACGATCGGCGACGAGGCCTATCACCGGCTGGAAGAGGAGATCGACTGGTCGGAACTGGCGGCGTCGCCTGCCGGAAGCTTCCAGCCGCTGACGACCTATTAGCAATTCCCGGCGGAAAACCGCTCACACTTTTCCTGGAATTGCTCTATTGCGATCATCGGAAGTAAGCCGGTTAATCAATGAAGCTGATCAGCTACAACATTCAGTACGGCTACGGCAGCGACGGGCGCTACGATCTCAGCCGCTGCGCCAGGCTGGTGGAGGGCGCCGACATCATCGCGCTGCAGGAGGTGGAGCGGCATTGGCGTCGCACCAATGAGGATGACCAGCCCGAGATCCTGTCCAGCTTGCTGCCTGACTATTACTGGGCCTACGGCCCGGCCTTCGACACGGATGCCAGCGAGAAACGCGCCGGCCGCATCGTCAACCGCAGGCGGCAGTTCGGCACGATGGTGCTGTCGAAGCTGCCGATCGTCTGGTCCCGGCTGCACACATTGCCGCTGCGGCGAACGCTGAGGCCGCTCAACACCCGCAATGCGTCACTGGAATGCATGGTCCGCACGCCGGCGGGACCGGTGCGGGTGCTTTCCTTGCATCTGGCGCATATCGCGGCCGAAGAGCGGCTGGAGCAGATCGACTATCTGCTTGCCGAGCATCGCCGCGCGCCGTCCGAGGGCGGCCCCTGGAGCGGCGCCGACGACGAGCCGCAGCGCGACTGGGCAAACGGCCAGCCGGAACCGGAAAACCCGCTGGCGGCGATCTGGCTGGGCGACTTCAACATGGAGCCGGGCAGCACCGAATACCGGCGCATCGTCGGCAATACGCCCTACCATCGCGGGGCTGCCTATATCGACGGCTTCGTCGATGCCGCGGCCGTCGTCAGCGAGTCCGGGCCGGACTTCCATACGCACGAAAAGGTCATCGACGGCAGGCTGGCGAAACGACGCCTCGATCATTGCTTCGTCGGCGGCATGCTGGCCGGGCGCGTGCGTTCGGTTAGCGCCGATGTGGGCGAGGTGGCTTCCGACCATTTCCCGCTCCGGGTGGATATCGATCTGGAAACGCCGGGCGTCGCGTCAGGCCTGGCGGGCAGGTGAGGCAGGCATGACGCTGTTCGTCTTCCTGGTGGTGCTTTCGGCGGCGGCCATGCATGCGATCTGGAACGCGCTGGTCAAGGTCCATCTCGACCGCTTCCTGTCGATCACGCTGATGACACTCGGCATGGGCTTTGCGGCGCTGTTCGTGCTGCCCTTCGTCGAGGTGCCAAAGGCCGAAGTCTGGCCCTACATCACCGCCTCTGTGATCTTCCACATGGGATACCGGACCTTCCTGATCGGCGCCTACAAGGCGGGCGATTTCGCCCAGACCTATCCGCTGGCGCGCGGTACCGCGCCGCTGCTCTCCGCACTCGGCGGCATCGTCTTGGTCGGCGAGGTTCCGGCGCCGTTCGCCATACTCGGCATCGTGCTTTTGTCGGCGGGCACGCTGGTCATGTCGTTCCGCGGCGGGGCGCATCTGGAGAAGCTCAACCTGCGCGCGGTCGGCTTCGCGCTCGGCACCTCGATCTTCATCGCCAGCTACACGCTCTCCGACGGCAGCGGTGCGCGGCTCGCGGCAACCGCGCAGAGCTACGCCGCCTGGCTGTTCGTCTGCGATGCGACGTGGGCGCTCGTGCTGTGCATCTTCTTTCGCGGGCCGCAGTCGCTTCCTGTGCTGGCGCGCGACTGGAAAGCCGGGTTGTTCACCGGCGTGCTCAGCGGCGCGGCCTATTGGATCGTGATGTGGGCGATGACCAAGGCGCCGATCGCCTCGGTCGCCTCGCTGCGCGAAACCTCGATCCTGTTCGCCATGCTGATCTCCGTGCTGGCGCTGGGCGAGAAGATGACCGTCTGGCGCGCTGCCGCGGCGCTCGGCATCGTTGCCGGCGTCGCGGCGCTCAGAATGGGATAGAGCGGTTCGCCGTTTCACGGAAACGGCGAACCGCTCTATCTCTTGTCTGACGCAATTCCGGACGGAAAACCGTGTGACACTTTTCCTGGAATTGCTTCGGCAACTGATCGTCAGCCGAGCACGGTCATCACCTGGCCACGCTTTTCCGGACTGAAGCGGATGACGACGATGATGCAGACGGCGACCACGCCGGCAAACAGGGCCAGCGCATAACCATAGCTGCCTCCCGGCGCTTCGGCGATGCCGGCCTGGTAGGGGCCGCCATAGTATGCCGCCAGATTACCAGCCTGGTAGATGAACCCGGGCAGTGTCGCCCGCACCGAGCCCGGCGACAATTCGTTGAGATGCACCGGAATGACGCCCCAGGCGCCCTGCACCGCCACCTGCATGATGAAAGCGCCGATCGCCAGCATGAAGGGCGTGGTCGTGTAAGCCCATAGCGGAATTGCCGGCAGGGCGATCACGCAAGCGAGCGTGATGGCGTTGATGCGGCCGATCCTTTCCGACAGCGCGCCGAAGACCAGGCCGCCGACGATGGCGCCGATATTGGCGACGATGGTGATCCAGCTCACGGTGTGCGGATCAAAGCCGTGCTGCTTCTTCAGGAAGGTCGGATAGAGGTCCTGCGTACCATGGCTGAAGAAGTTGAAGAACATCATCAGCACCACGGCATAAAGCGCGATGCGCCAGTGCTTCCGCAGCGTTTCGAGGAGGCCGGGCCGTGTCTGGGCGCGGCCCTCGACGAAGGCCGGCGATTCCGGCACATGCGAGCGGATGAAGAGCACGATCAGCGCCGGCAGGAAGCTCAGGAGGAACATCGCGCGCCAGCCGAAGGTGAAGTCGCCGATCTTCTGCCCGTAGAGCAGGCCGTAGACCACCGCTGCCAGCAGATAGCCGGCCGGATAGCCGCATTGCAGAATGCCCGAGACCGTGCCGCGCGCGCTTGGTGGAATGGATTCCATGGCAAGCGAGCTGCCCAGACCCCATTCGCCTCCCATGGCGATGCCGAACAGGGCACGCAGCGCCAGGAATATGCCGAGATTGGGCGAGAAGGCGGCTAAAGCGCCGATCACCGAATAGCTCACGATGTTGAGCATCAGGATGGGCTTGCGGCCGTATCTGTCGGCAAGCATGCCGAAGAAGAACGCGCCGATGAACCGCGTCGCCAGCGTCAGGAACAGCGCTTTGGAGACGGCCGGAACGTCGGTCTGGAACTCAGCGGCAATATCGGTGAGCAGGAATGTCAGAAGGAAGAAATCAAAAGCGTCGAGCGTCCAACCGAGGAAGGATGCGATTACGGTTTTCTTCTGCTCAGTGGTGAGGTTCAAGGCAGTCCTCCTTTTGCATCCCGCAAACTGAACGATATGTTCCGGGGCAGGCAAAAGAGAACGGGACAGCTGCCGGATTTGAGCCGGCGAGCGGTCACATTTGCGTCACCTCCAGATCGATCACCATCAGCCCATCGGTGCCGCCTTGGAGGGCGGCGACCAGACGGGCGCCGGCGCGCTGATGCGCTTCGTGTACCAGATAGGCGTCACGGGCGGCGGCATCGCGGAAATCGATGGTGAAGCCATGGCTGAAGCCGCGCGCAAACGGCCCGAGACTGACATTGGCGCTGAACTCGACCTTGCCCATGCCGTCGATGACCGTGCGCAACGCTTCGAGATCGACATGGATTGCCACGCGCTCGGTTTCAGGAACGTCGTCGCGAAAGCGGACAAAGACGCAATGCCGTATCATCGTTGATGCCTCATGCCGCCTGGTTGCCCTCGAACACGGCCGGCGGCAGCGGCTCGCGGCCGAGGATGAGGTCGGCACCCTTTTCGCCGACCATGATCGTCGGCGCGTTGGTGTTGGAAGAGGGGACGCGCGGCATCACCGACGCGTCGCAGACGCGCAGGCCTTCGATGCCGCGCAGCCTCAAATCCGGCGTAACCACAGCCATGGCGTCATGGCCCATTCGGCAGGTGCCGACGGGGTGATGATCGGTCTTGGAAGAGCGGCAGGCGTAGTCGAAGAGGTCCGCGTCGCTTTGAAGATTTGGCCCGGGCAGCACCTCGCGCAGCACATAGGGCTGCAGCGCCTTCTGCCGCATGATCTCGCGCGCGAGCCTCAGCCCTTTGATCGACATGTCGCGATCATAAGGGTCCGACCAGTAGTTCGGATCGATCAGCGGATGGTCGGCCGGGTCGGCGCTCTTCAGCCGCACCGTGCCGCGCGAGCGCGGGCGCAGGAAGGCGGAGTTGAGCGTCACGCCCGGATTCTTCAGCTTCTCGACGCCGGCTTCGATGCCGGAGCCGAGGCCGAGATGGAACTGGATGTCGGGCGAGGCGGCCGTCGGGTCGGCGTACCAGAAGCCGCCGGTCTCGAACAGACTCGAGGCGACCGGCCCCTTCTTGAGCAAGAGGTATTGCAGCCCTGCCCATAGCGTGCGGTGCAGCTTGGCGTAATTGTCATAGGTGTGATCGCCAGTGCATTCGGCGATGACGAACAGGTCGAGATGATCCTGCATGTTGGAACCAACGCCGGGCAGGTCATGTACCGGCGTGACGCCGACCGATTTCAGATGGTCGGCCGGGCCGATGCCCGATTGCATGAGGAGCTTGGGCGACCCGATCGCGCCCGATGAGACGATCACCTCGCGTTCGGCGCGCAGGATGGTCTTTTCGCCGCCCGGTTTGTCGACGATCTCGACGCCGACGGCGCGGCCCTTCTCGACGACGACGCGGGTGACGAGCACGTCGGTCCTGACCGTCAGATTCTTGCGGGCGCCGATCGGCTTCAGATAGGCGACGGAGGCCGATGAGCGCCGCGCGTTCTTCTGGGTGAGCTGGTAATAGCCGACGCCTTCCTGGCTCGCGCCATTGAAGTCGGGGTTGAAGGGTATGCCCATCTCCTGGCCTGCGCGGAAATAGGCCTCGCAGATCGGCAGCGGCGAGATCGGGTTCGACACGCCGAGCGGACCTTGGTCGCCGTGATAGTCGTTGGCGAAACGCTGGTTGTTTTCGGCACGCTTGAAATAAGGCAGCACATCGCGATAGCCCCAGCCGGTCAGTCCCTCTTCCTTCTCCCAGGCGTCGTAGTCGCGGGCGTTGCCGCGCGTGTAGATCTGCGCGTTGATCGACGAGCCGCCGCCGACCACCTTGGCCTGCGTGTACCAGAAGGCGCGGTCCTTCATGTGCTTCTGCGGCACGGTCGACCAGCCCCAGGAGGCGATGCCCTTGGTCATCTTGGCAAAGCCCGCCGGCATATGGATCAGCGGATGCCAGTCCTTGCCGCCGGCTTCCAGAAGCAGGACCGAATTGCCCGGATCCTCGCTCAGCCGATTGGCGAGAACGCAGCCGGCCGGGCCGGCGCCAACAATGATGTAATCAGCCATTGTTCCTCACAAGCGTGGCACGGAGAGCGCGCCGTCGACATCGATGACCGATCCTGTCGAAAAGCCGAATTTTCCGGAGGCAAGCGCGGCCACGACGGCGCTGACGTCGCCGGCCTCACCCCAGCGTTTTGCCGGCACCAGGCCGTCCTCGATCAGCGCGTCATATCTGGCGGAAACGCCGGCTGTCATGTCGGTGCGGATGATGCCCGGCCGCACCTCGAACACGCCGATATTTTCGGGTGCGAGCCGCAGCGCCAGGTTCTTCACCCACATCGAAAGCCCGGCCTTGGAGATGCAGTAGTCGGCGCGTTCCGGCGAAGCCATGGCGGCGCTCACCGAAGTGATGGTGATGATCGACTTGGCGGCGTTTGCGGGTGCCGCAAGCATGGCCTTGGCGACGGCCTGGCTGAGGAACACCGTGCCGCGCAGGTTGATGTTCAAGGCGCGGTCGAAATTCTCCGGCTTCAGCTCCAACAGATCGCCGCGCACCATGGCGCCGACGCCGGCATTGTTGACCAGGCAGTCGATGCGGCCGAAGGCGTTGATTGCGGCTTCGACCAGCCTCGAATGACCAGCGATGTCGGCAATGTCACATTGGGCATAGGCAAATTTCGCGCCGCGCGTATTGATGTTTTCGGCAAGTCTAGCCGCAGGCTTCTCAGCGAGATCAGCGATCAGAATGTCGAAACCGGCATCCGCCAGCGCTTCGACGCAGGCGAGCCCGATGCCGCGCGCGCCGCCGGTGACGATGGCTGCCGGGCGGGTCATGCGGCAAGTTCCGTCTTGAGGATGTGGTCAGCAACGCGCAGCGCCTGCGCCGCGATCGACAGCGCCGGGTTGACCGCGGCCGAGGTCGGCAGGAAGCCGGCGTCGACGACGAACAGGTTTTGATGGTCCCAGGCGCGGCAGTAGGGATCGAGCGGCGATGTTGCCGGGTCGTTGCCCATCTTCACCGTGCCGCATTGGTGCGAGGGCGTGCGCTTGTCGAAGGGCCGCGACAGCACGATCGGATAACCGCAGGCGCGAAGGTTCTCGCGCATGACCTTGGTCAGGCCGTCCAGCGACTGCATGTTGGAGCGCCGCCACTGCATGACGATCTCCTTGCCGTCGACCATGATGCGGCTTTCAGGATCGGGCAAGTCCTCGCACATCAGGTACCAGTCGACGGCATGCCGGGCCATGAAGTCGAGCACGAATTTCGGCATCGTCTTCACATTGGCCTTGAGCATGTTGCCGTCGATCTTGCCGAGCAGCTGCACATTGCCGAGCGGCTTGCCGCCTTTGCCGTCCGACAGATAGTAGTCGTTGAGCATCAGCGTCTTCTGGTAGACGCTATCGTTGCGGCGGCGCGGATCGATGGCCAGCATCGCGCTCGAATTGTGGTTCATGAAATTGCGTCCGACCTGGTCGGAGCTGTTGGCGAGGCCCTTGCCCGTCGCCGACGGCGAGCGCAGCAGGATGGCGGCCGAATTGATCGCGCCGGCCGACAGGATGACGAGCTTCGGCGACAGCGTCTTCTGTGCGCCGTTTTGTGTGTAGTGAATAGCGGCGATCGATCTGCCGTCTGGCGTGGTTTCGAGCCAGTCGACATGCGCGCCGGTCTCGAGGCGGATGTTCTTGTCGGTAAGCGCGGCCGCCAGCGGTCCGGTCTGGGCGTCAATCTTGCCCTGGCCGGTGTTGGGGAAGGCATCCCAGCCCGTCTTGCCTTCCTTCAGCCAGGTCTCGATGTCGACGCCGAGCGGCAGCGAAGCGGGGTGCAGTCCAAGGCTCTTCAGCTCGGCGCGGGCGCGCGCGATCGGTGGCTCGTCCGGCACCGGCTTGAAGGCATATGGGATCGAATGGAACGGCTCGGTCGGGTCTTCGCCCAGCGTGCCGCGCACGCGAAAAAGCTGCTCGGCCTTCGAATACCATGGCTCCAATTCGTCATAGGAAAACGGCCAGGCCGGCGAGACGCCGCCGAAATGCTCGAGCTCGGAAAAATCCTCCTTGCGATAACGGATCAGGACCGCGCCGAAGAACTTCGAATTGCCGCCGACATAGTAGTAGTTGCCGGGGTTGAAGGCAGCGCCGCTAGCCTCGCGCCACATCTCCTTCGGCCGGTAGTGCTCGTCGATGAAGATGGAGCGCGTCGAGCGCGCATGCGGCGTCGCGGGCAGCGGTTCGCCGCGCTCCAGGATCAGGATCGAGGCGCCGCTGCCGGCCAAGCCGGAGGCGATCGTGGCGCCGCCGATGCCGGAGCCGATGATGACGATATTCGGGTTTGCCATAGCTTTTTAAAGAATGCGCTTCTCGGTCGCCGGGTCGAAGAACACCGCCTTACTGAGGTTGAAGGCCAAGGGCGTGCTGGTGCCGGGCTGGATATTTGCATCGGCCCTCAGCCGCGCCACCACGCCCTTGCCGCCCAGATTGGTGACGGCGAAAGTGTCGGATCCCGCCGGCTCCACCACTTCGATATGGCAGTCGGCTGTGGCGATATTCGAAGCGTTGCGTTCCGCACCTTCCGGGTCGGTCAGGGCTTCGGGGCGCACGCCGAAGATCACCGGCTTGTCCTTGAAGGCGGCAAGACCTGAGGGCGCGCCGGACATCGGCAGCACGATCGGCTGGCGCGCCTCGCGGTCCAGCACCACCGACAGCCCGCTGCCATTGGCGTCGATCTTGGCCGGGATCAGGTTCATCGCCGGCGAGCCCATGAAGTCGGCGACGAAGATGTTGGTGGGGTTGTTGTAGATCTCGGCCGGCGTGCCGAATTGCTGCACCTCGCCGTCGCGCATCACGGCGATCTTGGTCGCCAGCGTCATCGCCTCGATCTGGTCGTGCGTGACATAGACGATGGTCGTGCCGGTGGTGGCATGCAGGCGCTTGATCTCGATGCGCATGTCGACGCGCAGCTTGGCGTCGAGGTTCGAGAGTGGCTCATCGAACAGGAAGAGTTTCGGGTCGCGCACCAGCGCCCGCCCCATGGCGACGCGCTGGCGCTGGCCGCCGGAAAGCTGACTGGGCTTGCGGTTGAGCAGATGGCCGATCTGCAGGATCTTCGCCACCTTGTCGATCGCCGCCTGGCGCTCTGCCGCCGGCACGCCGCGCATCTCCATGCCGAAGGCGATGTTGCCGGCAACCGTCATGTTCGGGTAAAGCGCGTAGCTCTGGAACACCATGGCGATGTCGCGCTTAGAAGGATGCAGGTCGTTGATCGCGCGACCGTCGACGCGGATCTGGCCCTCGGTGATCTGCTCCAGTCCGGCAATGGTGTTGAGCAGCGTGGACTTGCCGCAGCCGGACGGGCCGACCAGCACCAGGAAGCCGCCCTTTTCGAGCTCGACATTGATGCCCTTCAGGATCTCGACATTCCCGAAGCGCTTCTTCAGCCCATCAATTTCCAGAAAAGCCATGGTCGTTCCTTCCGAATTGGTCAGCCCTTGACCGCGCCGGCCATCAGCCCGCGCACGAAATAGCGGCCGGCGACGACATAGACGATCAGGGTGGGGAGCGCGGCGATCATCGCCGCCGCCATGTTGACGTTGTATTCGACCACGCCGGTCGAGGTGTTGACGACATTGTTCAGCGCCACCGTCATCGGCATCACGTCGCCGGAGCCGGCATAGGCGGAGGCGAACAGGAAGTCGTTCCATATGTTGGTGAACTGGTAGATCACCGTCACAACGATGATCGGCAGCGAATTGGGCAGCATGATGCGCCGAAATATCTGGAAGAAGGACGCGCCGTCGACCTGTGCCGCCTTCACCAACTCGGTCGGGAAGGCTTCGTAATAATTGCGGAAGAACAGCGTTGTGAAGCCGAGGCCGTAGACCACATGGACGAAGACCAGGTTCACGGTCGAATTGCCGAGACCGAAGTTGAACCCGGTCGCGTTCTGCAGGGTGACACCAAAGCGGCCGAGGCTGCCGAGGATCGTCGCCATTGGCAACAGCACCGACTGGAACGGGATGAAGCAGGCGAACAGCATCATGGCGAAAACCAGCGTGTGGCCGCGGAAGCGCCATTTGGTCAGCACATACCCGTTGAGGGCGCCGAGCAGCGTCGAGATCAGCACCGCCGGCACGACCATCTTGATGGAGTTCCAGAAATAACCCTTCATGCCGACGCAGGTCAGGCCTGAGCAGACTTCGCTCCACGCCTTTATCCATGGCGCGAAAGTCGGCGCATGCGGCAGCGACAGCATGTTGCCGTTCTGGATCTCGTCCATGGTCTTGAACGAGGTGACCAGCATGACAAAGAGCGGCATCAAATAGAAGATCGCGAACAGCACGAGCAGGCCGTAGATGACGATGCGGTTGAGTGTCCTGGCGCGCGCGCCGCTTGCGGCCTGGCTGGCGGGTGAAGCGACGGCGCTCATCGCGACTTCTCCCTGAGCTCGGAATAGAGATACGGAACGATGATGGCTGTGATGGTCATCAGCATGATCACCGCGCTTGCCGAGCCGACCGCCATTTCGTTGCGCTTGAAGGTGAACTCATACATGAAGTTGGACGGCAGCCAGGCCGAGCCGCCGGGGCCGCCGCTGGTCAGCGCCACGACCAAGTCATAGGACTTGATGGCGAGGTGCGCGAGCACGATGAAGGCCGACAGGAAGACGGGCCGCAGCAGCGGAATGACGATGCGGCGATAGAGCTGGAAGCTGGACGCGCCATCGATCTGCGCGGCCTTCATGATCTCGCCGTCGATGCCGCGAAGGCCGGCCAGGAACATCGCCATGACGAAGCCGGACGCCTGCCAGACGCCGGCGATCACCACCGTGTAGATGACGAAATCCTTGTTCTTGATCCAGTCGAAATGGAAGCTCGTCCAGCCCCATTGGTGCAGCGTCTGCTCCAGCCCGAGGCCGGGATCGAGAAACCATTTCCAGGCGACGCCGGTGACGATGAAGGAGAGCGCCATTGGGTATAGATAGATCGGCCGCAGCACGCCTTCGCCGCGGATCTTCTGGTCGAGCAGGATGGCCAGGAACAGGCCGAGCGCCAGACAGATCAGGATATAGAGGAAGCCGAAAATGCCCATATTGGTGATCGAGGTGTACCAGCTCGAAGGCGGGTCGCTCTCGAAGGTCCAGCGCCACAGCCGCTGATAGGCCCGGGCGCCGGTTATGTCGTAGGACGGGAAGGTTTTGGAATTGGTGAAGGACAGGTAGATCGTCCACAGGATGAAGCCATAGACGAAGACGATCGTCGCCGCGAAGCTTGGCGCCAACACGATCTTCGGCAACAGATCCTGCAGCCACGAACGGACCGTCGCGCCGGGACGAGCGTCGTGCTCCGGTGTCAGCTTGATCTGGGTTTCGGCAACTGTGCTCATCGGCTCATCCAGTACCGGTTGGTAGGAACCCGCACGGCGCGAAAAAGCGCCAGGGTCTGTCCCGCACCTTTTGTCGACGGGAGACCTCCCCCGCCGAAGCGGGGGAGGGTTGCTTCAAGCCAAACCTACTTGGCGTCGTCGATCGCCTTGACCAGCTCGGTCACGGCCTCGTCGGAGGTCTTGATCTGACCATGGACGAACTTCGACACGACATCCTTGTAGGCGTTGGCGACGGCTGGCGGGGCGCCGTAGCCCTGGGCCAGCGAGCCGAACAGCGTGCCGCCTTCATTGGCCTTCTTGAGGTCGGCGATGCCCTTCTTGCCGCAAGCGTCGAAGTCGGTGTCCGGCACGTCGGTGCGGGCCGGGACCGAACCCTTCACCACGTTGAAGGCCGACTGGAAGCTCTTCGACAAAGTGGCGGTGGCCAGAGCGACCTGGGCGGCCTTGCGGTCTTCCGGAACATTGAACATGCCGAACATGTCGGAGTTGTAGATCACCGAGCCGTCGGTGCCCGGGAAGCGATAGCACAGGAAGTCGGTGCCCGGGGTCTTGTTGGCGGCGTGGAACTCGCCCTTGGCCCAGTCGCCCATGACCTGAACCAGCGCATCGCCTTTGATGACCATGGCGGTGGCGAGGTTCCAGTCGCGGCCCGAGAAGTTCGGGTCGACATATTTGACGAGCTTGGCAAGGTTGTCGAACGACTTCTTCATCGTGTCGGACTTGAGCGACTCCTCATCGAGGTCGTTCATCGCCTTCTTGTAGAACTCCGGCCCGCCGGTCGACAGCACGACGGAGTCGAACATGGTCGCCTCCTGCCAGTTCTGGCCGCCGAGCGCGAGCGGGATGACGCCGGCCGCCTTGGCCTTGTCGAGCAATGCCACGAAGTCGTCGAAGGTCTTCGGCTCGGTGCCGCCGATCTTGTCCATCACCGCCTTGTTGATCCACAGCCAGTTGACGGAGTGGACGTTGACCGGAGCGGCGACCCATTTGCCGTCATAGACGGAGAACTTCTGCAGGGCGGCCGGAACCGACTTGTCCCAGCCTTCCTTCTTGGCGGTCTCGGTGAGGTCGCCCATGACGCCGGCAGCGGCATAGTCGAGCACGGTGTAGCCGAGCATCTGAGAGGCGGTCGGATAATTGCCGGCCGCGACCATCGCCTTCAGCGCGGTCATGGCGGCGTCGCCGCCGCCGCCGGCCACCGGCACGTCCTTCCAGGCATAGCCTTCCTTGGCCAGATCCTGCTTCAGCACGTTCAGAGCAGCCGCTTCGCCGCCCGACGTCCACCAATGCAGCATCTGCACTTCCTTGACGTCCGCGGCATGCGCCGAGAACGCAAAGCTCGTCGCAAGAGCCGTTCCGATAAGCAGTTTGCGCAACATGTACTACCTCCCTTGTTGCATTCACAGAACCGGCGGGATGGCCGCCGGGGTCTCCCAACTCAGCCGACCCACCATCCGGTGCGCTGGCCGCGATGAAACTGGATAGTCTTTTCCTCGGTATAATCCTCGACGGCGCGTTTGCCGAGTTCGCGTCCGAGACCGGACTGCTTGTAACCCCCGAAGGGCAGCTCGGGGTAACCTTCCATGAACGTGTTCACCCAAACCGTCCCCGAACGCACACCGCGCGCCACCGACATGCACGTGTCCATGCCGGCGCTCCATACCCCTGCAGACAGACCATAAGGCGTGTTGTTGGCAATGTGCAATGCCTTTTCAATCGTTTCAAAAGTGAGCAGCGATAGCACCGGCCCGAACACTTCCTCACGGGCAATCGCCATATCCTCCGTGACGTTACGGATGATGGTCGGATCGAGATATTGGCCGGCATTGGATGCAAGCCGGGCGCCGCCGGTGAAAACGCTGCCGCCGTCGGTTTGCGCCGCTGTTACATAGCCTACTACCTTTTCCATATGGTCGGCCGAGATCATCGCGCCGACCTTGGTGCGGTCGTCGAGCGGATCGCCGACACGGACCTTCCGGGACAGCGCCGCGACCATATTGAGGAAGTCATCGGCGATCGCCTCATGCACGATCAGGCGGCTGCCGGCATTGCAGCATTCGCCGGCATTGAAGAAGCCGCCGAACACCGCGGCATCCGCCGCCGCTTCGAGGTCGGCGTCGGGGAAGACGATCTGGCCGTTCTTGCCGCCGAGCTCCATCGAGATCTTCTTCAAGGAATCGGAAGCGGCCGCCATGGTTATCTTGCCGACGCGGGTCGAGCCGGTGAAGGAGACCATCTCGACCAGCGGATGGCTGACCATCGGCGCGCCGACATCGGCGCCAAAGCCGGCGAGGATGTTGACGACGCCGGCCGGCAATCCGGCTTCGAGCAGGATGTCGCCGAGCACGAAAGTGGAAGCGGACGTCATCTCGCTGGGCTTCACCACCGCCGTGCAGCCGGCAGCGAGCGCGAAAGGCAGCTTCTGGCTGACGATCAGGAAGGGGAAATTCCACGGCGTGATGATCGAGACGACGCCGATCGGCTCGCGCAGCACCACGCCCAGCATGGAATCGCCCAAATTGGCGTAGCTCTCGCCATGCAGCGTGCGGGCAAGCGAGGCGGCATAGCGCCAGATGTCGATCGCGCCACCGATCTCGCCGCGCGCCTGGGCGATCGGCTTGCCGGATTCCAGCGCGTCGAGGCGGGCGATCTCTTCCAGCCGGGTCTCGATCAGGTCGGACGCCTTCAGCAGAACCGCCGCGCGTTCCGACGCCTTCATGCGCGGCCACGGGCCGGCCTCGAAAGCCTTGTGCGCGGCCAGCACCGCCGCCTCGATTTCCGCTGCGCCCGCTTGCGCATAGCGGGACACGACAAAACCGTGGCCGGGGCTGGCGCGTTCGATGCTGCGGCCGTCGCGGGCATCGACATGCTTGCCGTCGATCAACAGCTTATAGGCCTTTGGCGCTTGGGATGCCTCAGCCGGCATGGCAATGTTGAGTGGTGCGTTCATTATGTCTTCTCTAGGATCTCGAAAAGGCCGGCTTCTGCTTGGCCTTGAATGCACTAACGCCGGCTTTGAGGTCGGCGGTCAGCGCCATGAAGCCGCTGGCCAGCGCCTCGGTCGCGGCGGCGTTTTCCTCGCCCTCGGCGATGCCGATCATCAGCTTGGCGGCCTCCGTGGCCAGCGGGCCGCGCTCGGCGATTTTTTCCCCCCAGGCCCTCGCTTCCTCGAAGGCCTTGCCTGTTTCGACCAGCCGGTCGACGACTCCGTGCGTCAGTGCCTCGGTTGCCAGGAAAATTTCGCCGCCAATCGCCATCCGGCGCACAATCTGTACACCGAAGCGGCGAACGGCGCGCTGCGTGCCGGACCAGCCGGGCACGACGCCGATGGAGGTTTCGGGGAAGCCGAGCTTCACCTGGGGTTCGGCGACGCGGAAATCGCACGCCGCGGCCAGTTCCAGCCCGCCGCCCAGCGCATGGCCGGACAGCACCGCGATGGTCGGTTGCCTGAGCCGCGCCAGCCGGTCGAAGACGCGGTGGCCGTAGCGGACCCATTGCACCTGGAAATCGGCGGCGCTTAATCGTCCCCAGGCCTCGACGTCGCCGCCGGCGCAGAAGCCCTTGCCTTCGCCGCGGATCAGCACGGCGCGGACGTCCTCGGCCAGTTCCGCTTCGTCAAGCGCCGCCTCGAGCGCGCGCAGCATCGGGACGTCGAGCGCGTTGAACTTTTCCGGCCGGCGCAGCGTGACGATGCCGATGGCGCCGTCCCGCTCGAGGGTGACAAGCTCAGCCATGCGCGCCTCCGAGCGAAGCGCCGCCATTGAGCGACAGACCGATCGGTCGGTCCTGATAGAGCGCCGCAGGCGTGATCTTGAGGTCGTTCGCCACAGCGAGCGGGATCTCGGCCTGCGCCAGCACATCGCGCTCGAGATCGATGCTGGGCGCCAGCTCCGTCACCATCAGCCCGTCCGGCGTAAGCTTCATCACGCAGCGCTCGGTGACATAGGTGATGTCCTGGCCTTGCGCGACGGCGCGTTTTCCCGAGAAGGAGATGTGCTCGACCTCCTGGACCACCTTCTTGACCTTGCCTTCCTGGTCGATGCGGATCCCGCCATCCGCTAGCGAGAGTTTCGCGCCGGCGTTGAAGAAGCCGGAAAAGACGATCTTCCTCGCTCGCGCGGTAATGTCGACGAAACCGCCGGCGCCGGCGGTCACATGCGGCCGCGCCGAGAGCTTCGAGACGTTGACCGAGCCATGCCGGTCGATCTGCAGGAAGGAGAGCAGCGAGGCGTCGAAGCCGCCGGCCTGGAAATAGATGAATTGGTGCGGCGAAGGCATGATCGCCTCGGCATTCGAGGCGCAGCCGAACTTGAAGTCGAGCAATGGCACGCCGCCGACCGCGCCCTGCTCGATCACCCAGGTGACCTTGCCGTGCTGGCCTTCCTCGAGAAGGATGCGCGGCACGTTGGCCGAGATGCCGAAGCCGATGTTGACGGCCATACCGTCGCGCAATTCCATGGCGACGCGGCGCGCGATGACCTTCTGGATATTCATCTCCGGCGTGCGGAAGGTCGACAGCGGCCGGAAGATCTCGCCGGAGATCGCCGGGTCGTAAGGGGTCTGCGTCGTCTGCAACTGGGCGGGCGCCACCACGATATGGTCGACCAGCACGCCCGGCACACGCACGTCATGCGGTTTCAGGGTGCCGTTTTCGACGACGCGCTTGACCTGCGCAATCACGATGCCGCCATTGTTGCGGGCAGCCAGCGCCTGCTCCAGGCCACCGAGATAGGCGCCCTCATGCTCGTAAGTCAGGTTGCCGCGCTCGTCGGCCGTGGTGGCGCGAATGATCGAGATGTTGGGCACGATGGCGCGGAAATAGAGCCATTCCTCGCCGTCGAATTGCTCGATCGAGACGATCGGCTCGCTGGCCGCCGCATTCATGGCGCAGCCCTGGTGACGCGGATCGGCAAAGGTGTCGAGGCCGACCTTGGTCAGCACGCCCGGCCGCTTGGCGGCCGCCTCGCGATGCATGTCGAACAGGATGCCGGAGGGCACGTTGTAGGCGGCGACCGAATTGTCGCCGATCATCTTCCAGATCTGCGGCGGCTCGGCGGAGGAGGGGCCAGACGGATAGGAGCCGCAGAGCGTGCGCTTCAGCAGGCCGGGCTTGGCGAGATGGTCGATGCCCTTGATGCCGTACATGTCGCCGGCGGCGATCGGGTGCAGTGTGGTGATCCCCTTCGGATGGCCGTCCGCGTCGAAGCGCTCGCCGATCGCGGCAAGCACGGCGTCGGGGCAGCCGAGCCCGCTCGACGACGACACCGAGACGACCATACCATCCTTGATCAGGCTGGCGGCATAGGCCGCCGAGACGAGCTTGCTCACGCGAGGGCCCCAAGTTGCGGGTCGATAGCGACGGCCTTGCCGGTGTTCGACGATTGCAGTGCTGCTTCGGCCGACGCCAGCGACCAGACGCCGTCCTCTCCGGTGGCGGCAGGCTGGCCTTCGCCGCGGATCGCGGCATGGAAATGGCGCAGCGAGCGGGTGTAGAGGTCCTCGCGCTCGAAGCTCAGCTCTTCCTCGCCATTCGCGGTGCGCAGCAGGACGGAACCGACCGGCTTCTGGGTCATCACATTCGTGGCGATCAGTGAGCCTTCCGAGCCATGCACCTCGAAGCCGGTGCCGGCGAATTTGGTGGTGAAGCCCTCATGCGACTGCGCGATGACGCCGGACTTGAAGCGCCAGATGCACATGGCGCCGTCCTCCAGGCCGCCGGATGCCATCCCGGCCGACTGCGTGAAGGCGGAGATCTCGACCGGATCGTCGCCGAGCACGAAGCGCAGCGTGTCGGCATCGTGCACGGTGATGTCGAGCACCACGCCGCCGCCGGCTTCGGGCTTGGTTATGCGCCAACCCTGCAGGTTTTCCGGCAGATAGACGGAGTGGAAGACGCGCGCCGCGATCGGCTTGCCGATACGGCCGGCGGCGATCGCCTCCCGCATGGCGCGGTGCGCGCCGGCATTGCGCAAATGGTGGTTGGTGCCGAAGACGATGCCGGCGGCTTTCGCGGCGACGACCATCTCACGCGCATCGGCGCTGGTCAGCGCCAACGGCTTCTCGCATAGCACATGCTTGCCAGCCTTGATGGCGGCCAGGCCCTGCTCGAGGTGCAATTCGTTGGTGGTCGAGATATAGACGGCGTCGATGTCCGAGTTGAGCAGTGCGTCGAGAGACGAGACGGCGCGTGCGATGCCGTTTTCCCTCGCATAAGCCTCCGCGCGCTCCGGATTTGAGCTCATCAGTGCGATGACCTCGCCATCGGCCTGCGCGCGGATGGCATCGATCATGAACTGTCTGGCGATCGTGCTGGCGCCGATCAATCCCCATCGTACGCTCATGCCGCGTCTCCCAGCTGGCTATTGCGGTCCGGACCGCTGCTTTCGCGAACGACGAGGCTGACGGCGCCGATATGATCCTCGGCGCGCGTGGTGCGCGACTGGATCATCTTCAGCATGACGTGGGCGGCCCGCTCGCCGAGGCCCGCAGTATCGACGGCAACGCTGGTCAGCGCCGGGCTGTAGTGCTCGGCCTCGGCGACATCGTCGAAGCCGACGACGGCAAAGTCCGTTCCCGCCTCGAGGCCGCGTTTGCGCAATGCCAGCATGGCGCCGAAGGCAACCGCATCGTTGAAGCAAAGCGCCGCCGTCGGTGGCTGTGTCGTGGCAAGCGCAGTCTCCAGGCAGGCCATGCCGCCCTTGCGGCTGGTCTCGCCCTCGACGATCAGCCGGTCGGAGGCCGGAATGCCGAGCGTTTCGCAGGCTGTGAGGAACCCGCCTAACCGCTGGTGATAGACAACAAGGTCGGACGAGCCACCAAAGAACGCAGGGCGGCGATGGCCCCTGCGGATCAGATGCTCGGTGGCAAGCACAGCGCCGCGATGATTGTCGGGCGCGATCACCGGGATGCGGCTTTCAGGCAGCCGGCGCATGGTAAAGGCGATCGGCACGCCGGCCGCCTCGATGCGGCGGAAGGCGCCCGGCGTGGTGCCGCGCGCCGGAGAGACGATGAGGCCGGCTACACCCTGCTCCATCAGCGACTTCAGCACCTCTTCCTGGCGCACCGGGTTTTCGGCCGTGTTGGCGATGAATGGCACGACGCCTGCCGCCTGGAAGACGCGCTCCATGCCGACGGCAAGCTCGGCGAAGAACGGGTTGGTGAGATCGTTGATCACCATGCCGATGACGTTGGAATGGGCCTTGCGCAGATTGGCGGCGCCGCGGTTGTAGACATAGCCGACATCCTCGATCGCTTTGCGCACCCTGGTCGCGGTTTCAGGCCGGATCAGCCCGCTGCCCTGCAGCACGAGCGACACCGTCGATTTGGACACGCCGGCCTCGCGGGCGATGTCCAGGATCGTCGCCTTGGCCCGGCTGGCCATCCTCGTCGCGCCCTCCGTATTTTGAGCAAATTTTATTGGAACGTTCTAATCATCGATCCAAATAGGAGTCAATCGCGATTCCATTGGAGATTCGAAAAATTGATTGAAGCGTTCAAAACTCCAACGAATGCAACGAGTCCACCTAGGGAGACGCAGTGCTTCGCCGGCTCGGGTGACTTGAACCATAAAGCTTCTTGATTTATTGGAACGTTCCATTTATAGCACCGCGACGGGAGAGTTCCATGGACATCATCTTGCCTGCGGCAAATGGCGACCGGGTCAGCTACCGGCTCGTCGGCAAACCGGCCGAACCGATCAAGGATGCGCGTTTTTCGCGCATCGCCTATGCCGCCGCCCATGTCGTGGCCGACCCCATCGCCATGACCAATCCCTGGTCGCGGCCTGCGGTCGACTGGGACCGGACCATGGCGTTCCGCCATCATCTGTGGCGGCTCGGCTTCCGCATCGCCGAGGCCATGGACACCTCTCAACGCGGCATGGGTTTCGACTGGGCGAACGCCAAGGAACTGATCCGCCGCTCGATCGCGGAGGCGAAAACGGTGCCGGGCGCGGATCTCGCATCGGGGGCGGGGACCGATCACCTGGCGCCGACGGCGACCAGGACGCTCGACGACGTCATCCGCGCCTATGAAGAGCAATTCGCCTTCATCGAAGGCGAGGGCGGCAAGGCGATCATGATGGCGAGCCGCGCGCTGGCGGCAGTGGCAAAGGGGCCGGACGATTATGCCCTCGTCTATGACCGCATGCTCTCCCAGGCGTCAGGCAAGGTCATCCTGCACTGGCTGGACGACATGTTCGATCCGGCGCTCAAGGGTTACTGGGGCAGCAACGATTTCGATACCGCGCTCGACACGGTCGTCGCCATCATCGAACGGCATGCGGGCAAGGTCGAGGGCATCAAGATATCGCTGCTCGACGCGGAGAAGGAAGTGCTGCTGCGCGACCGGCTGCCGAAGGGCGTCGTGATGTTCACCGGCGACGATTTCAATTATCCAGAGCTGATCGCCGGCGACGGCAAGAGGCATTCGCACGCGCTGCTCGGCATCTTCGACGCCATCGCCCCGGTCGCCAACGCTGCGCTGGCGAAGCTGGCGGAGGGCGACAAGGCCGGTTACGACGCGCTGATGGCGCCGACCGTGCCGCTGTCGCGCAAGATATTCGAAGCGCCGACAGAATACTACAAGGCCGGCATCGTCTTCATGGCCTGGTTGAACGGGCATCAGGACCATTTCACCATGGTCGGCGGCATGCAGTCGGCGCGCGGCATATGCCATTACGCGGATGTCTTCCGGCTCTCCGACCAGGCCGGCCTGCTGGCCGACCGCGAGCTTGCTACCGCCAGGATGAAGACCCTGCTGGCGATGGCGGGCATCTAGTCAGACCTACGGCGGCTTGCTCTGGCTGAGCGTGGGCTTTGGTTCTTATCTGCAAAACGATCGATCCAAACGGGGTGAGCAGATGGAAGTTCCAGGTTTGAAAGGCCGAGTAGCAGTCATTACCGCGGCCGGCCAGAACATCGGCAAGGCCGTCGCCCTGGCGTTCGCCCGAGCGGGGGCGCACATCGTCATAACCGGCGGCAGCGACGCGACCAAGATCGAGGCGGTCGCGGACGAGGCGCGGTCTTTCGGTGTCGAAGCGATGGCATTCGTCTGCGACGGCGCCGACGAGGCCGCCATGAACGCCCTGGTCGAGAGAGCGGTGGCAGAACTGGGTGGCGTCGACATCGCGATATCCTGCGTCGGGATAAGACCGCACCAGCCGATCGACGAGATTACCCTTCAGGACTGGCAGAAGGTGATCAACACCAACCTCGGATCGGCTTTCATCCTGACGCAGGCGGTGCTTCCTCACATGCGCAGGAGAAAGTATGGCCGCCTGCTTTACATGGCGGGCACGGATGCGCTTTTCCCGCTGGCGAACAGAGCGCATGTCGTCGCCGCGAAACACGGCATGCACGGCCTGGCAAAGGCCGTGGCGCTGGAATGCGGGCCGGACGGGGTGACCGCCAATAGCGTCGCCCCGGGCTGGCTGGACACGGACCGGAACGCAGCCTGGTATCCCGATCTCGCGGAAACCTACGAGCATGTGAAAGCCACGCTGCCGCTAAGGACGCTGGGGACTGCCGAAGACGTCGCCAATGCCTGTCTCTATCTCGCATCGGACATGGGCAAGTTCGTCACCGGACATTTGTTGCACATCAACGGCGGCGAGTTCATGGTGTAGGCCGGCAATCATCAGGGAGAGCGCTTCAGCGTGAAGGGATACTGGCTCATCGTCGGAACCGAGATTTCGGACCAGGAGGCGCAGGCCGAGTACAGCCGCCTCTGGAAGCCGATCGGCGAAAAATACCAGGCACGAACCAACACGACAAAGCAGCTGCCTCTGCTCGTCGAGGCGCGCGATGCCAAGCGCATGGTCCTTGTGGAATTTCTGTCGCTGGAGATCGCCAAGGCCTGTTACGCGGACCCGGATTATAAGGAAGCCATGCGCTTCGCGCTCAAGGCGTCGAATCGCGTGCTCGTGATGTTCGAAGGGGATCTCGGATAGTCAGCGCGCGTAGCGCCGCTCCGGGGGGCTGGCGCCCTTCGTTGCCGACAAGGCGCCCAGGCTGAATTAGCTGGCCAGACATACGATACCCGGCCTGCGGGAAGTCGGGGGACTAGGGCAGACAGGCCGGGCCCTTACCCCGGATTGCTGCGCGGGGCAGGCGAATATTATGCTCCAATTGGCGGGTTTCTGCATCAATGATTTTAGTGACAATTAATGAAATTAGGCCGCGCACAAGAAAGCCCGCCGACAGAGGCCTACGGGCTGTTCAGCGAGGGGATCAAATATTAAGACTATTAAGACGCTGTACCGGTCCATGTCAGGGTTCAAAGGCCATGACCAGTTCGCCCTGTCGGTGCACACATACGATGGCGCATCCTACAGCATCACGATCAACGTAAAGGTCGAGTAGCACAATTCGCTTCCCCGGAGGGGCACCACGGCCACCACCCGCCCGTTCACCATCGCCGCGGACGCACCTTAAACCCTATCGATCCCGTCTCAACCTACATCGCCGCGACCGACGCCGTGATGTTCACCATCGCAGTCTGGCGCTGCGGGCAGCGCGATTATGATTGGGATGGCAGCAAGCGCTCTTATGGCCGTGCTGCTCGTGCCGCGTGAGTTCAGACGAGCCCCGTCATATGGTTGAGCAACATTACGCAAGCCGCGTGCCCGGCCACGAAACCAGTGGAAAGGCATAGAAATTTATATCAATGCATGGATGCTAATTTAGCCTCCTCTTTGGCCGACTCATCCCTACCGAGTCGGTTAGGCCCGGCGGTTCAACCCAACGCAAACCCCAACGCGGAACTGTCGGGCCGCTCTACGGGGAAGGCGTCCAGCCCTTGCGCTGCTCCGGCGTTAGAGCGTGATTAGTGAACTGGAGGTTCCGGTCCTCCCGGCCGGCGGCTCGGCACTCGTGGCAGTAGATCACCTTGACCAAGTCCCAGTGCATGCAGGACTGATCCGGGCCAAGCCGGTTAGCTAGCTCATCGACATCTAAAAGAGCGCGCCGCTTGCACGTCAGGCAGCTCACCGACAGGCCAGTCCCGGCTGCCAGCTTCTTGCCAAGCGTGTCTTCAACGAAGGGGTACTTATTCGACATTGGCGATCCTCATGACTGGGGTCGCCGCACCATTGGAATATATTCCTCTGCACCGACTGATCGGCAAGAGTGCAGGCAACAAAAAACCCGCTGTGGAAAAACCACAGCGGGCTCTTTGCCGGGCCTCCCAGGGAAATCGCATCCCAGTGTGGGCCTGTTTGCGATAACACCCCACCCGACGCGACGCGCCGGGAAGGGAGGCAGCCCGAGCGCGCCGTCGTCTGCTTCATCAACTTCACGCCTGGTCTGATGTTCCATTAGCAGATGCTTGACTAAGCCGCTTCCCGCTCCAGACTCATCCCGATGGCAAAGGGCTCTTTCAACATTGGCGATGAAGTCGCCATCACAGCGACGGTGCGCAGGCGGGTGACAAAAGATTGGGTAAGCGTCTCTATCCCGTCCTACAATCAGCCGCATTCCATTGTGGACCGGACATCGAAGGTGAAGCATGGCCAGCCGATCGAGCTTCGAGGCGACGTGACCCGGGTCGATGGAGACAAAGTGACGGTCAATCTCGGTGTTCCGGTCACCGTCGACATCGCAACGGTCAAACTCGTGACAGCTTATGTGCCGCCCAAGAGAAAGACGCCGCTGATCGACAAAGCAACCTAGGCCCCGACTGCTGAGGTTGGTTCGTTCCCGAAGCCGGCGGAGTCACTACAATGACGCCGGAAATCGGCGAAGCGCCGCTGACGTTGCGCGAAGCCTGGGAAGTCTTCTTCACACTCGACAAGGTGTACGGGCATCATCACGTCGATTTGCAGAAGAACGCTGCGGAGGTCTAGCGGAGCTTTCTAGACGGTCCGGCTTCCGGGGCGGCTTCCTTGATCATGCTGGCGAGTTGCTTGCGGAGGGAATTGCCTTCCAGTTGCCTTCCGTCATAGCCTCACGTCGCAACCGCTCGCGCAATCCGTATAGATCCACGATGTCTCCCGAGCGGGCGAGTTCGAATGCGCGCTCAAGGGTCGTTTTGTTCGGGTCCATTAGCCGCCAATCAACCGGGTTTCTGTGCCAATCGGCACAAGGCTTAGCTAAGCTATTGGAAGGATGGTGGGCGTGACAAGGATTGAACTTGTGACCCCTGCAATGTCAATGCAGTGCTCTCCCGCTGAGCTACACGCCCATCCGAAGCCGCGCATACACCATTTTTGATCCGGCGCGTCAATAGCGGGAATGTGGAAAGACGGCTTCCGTTTGTCGCATCGGCGAAGTCCCTGCCGATGCAATCCTCGATGCAGGCCACAGATGGCTCAGGCGGCCTGCAGCATCTTCTCGACCTCGTTGACGAGATCGCGCAGGTGGAAGGGCTTCGACAGCACCTTGGCGTCCTTGGGCGCCTTGGAATCGGGATTGAGCGCGACCGCGGCAAAGCCGGTTATGAACATCACCTTGAGGTCCGGGTCGATTTCGGTGGCGCGGCGGGCAAGCTCGATGCCATCCATCTCCGGCATGACGATGTCGGTCAAAAGCAACGAAAAAGGCTCCTCGCGCAGCCGCTCATAGGCGCTGGCGCCATTGTCAAAGTCGCTTACCTGGTAGCCGGCGCGTTCCAGCGCCTTGACGAGGAAGCGGCGCATATCGTCATCGTCTTCCGCCAGCAGAATGCGTGCCATCATGTCCCGTCCGAATCACCCGCCCCAAGCCTGCCGCCGGGCAAGGCCGTTAACCATCCTGTATATGAGGTGGAGCCGGTAAACATCAAGTGAATGAAGGACATCCCAGATGTGGTTCGGCGCGCGGTTTCCACCGCCTGAAATGCTGGACATGCCGGGCGCAAGGTGGCAAGTTTTGCGTCATGATGCAGTGCTGTTTCCTGGTTCGTACAAATTGAAGACGGCAGCCGAGGATTTTTCGGTCGTTCCACCCTTCGAAATCCGATCGGGCGCCGAACAGCGCGTCCCCTTCCTGTTCAACTCACCGCATAGCGGCCGCCACTATCCGGAGCGGTTCCTGGCCATGGCGCGGCTCGACCGCAACGCCATCCGCCGATCGGAGGACTGCTATGTCGAAGAGCTTTTCGGCGGCGCCGTGCCGCTCGGCGCGCCGCTGCTTTCGGCCAATTTTCCGCGCGCCTATCTCGACGTTAACCGCGAGCCCTGGGAACTCGATCCACGCATGTTCGCGGAGCCGGTGCCGTCCTTCTGCAACATCCGCTCTGCGCGTGTCGCCGGCGGGCTGGGCACTGTGCCGAAGCTGGTCGGCGAGGGGCTCGACATCTATCCCGGCCGGCTGCCGCTGGCCGAGGCGGTCGGACGCATCGAAGCGGTGTACAAGCCTTATCACGAGACGCTGAAGCGGCTCCTGACCAGGACGCATGCCAGGTTTGGCTATGCCGTGCTGATCGACTGCCATTCGATGCCGGCCTCGATCCGCGTCGGCGACAATGGCGTGCGGCCCGACTTCATCATCGGCGACCGGTTCGGCATCTCGGCCTCGCCGGCGCTCACCGAAATGGCGATCAGCCTGCTTGTCGGCATGGGCTACACGGTCGCGCACAACAAACCCTATGCCGGAGGCTTCATCACCGAGCATTATGGCAGGCCGGCGCGGCATCTGCATGCGTTGCAGATCGAGGTCAATCGCGGGCTTTACATGGACGAGCGGACATTCCAGAAATCGGCCGGCTTCGACGCTTTGGCCGATGACCTGACCCGCTTCTCGGCCGACCTGATGTCGATGCCCGACCATCATTTCGTCGATTTGCCGCTCGCGGCCGAATGACGGCGCGGTCGCGGTGCCGAGTTCTTATGAACGCAATTCCGGACGGAAAACCGCGTCACACTTTTCCTGGAATTGCTCGAAAAAAAGACCGCGTCGTTTTCACGACACGGTCGAAGTCTAGGGAGGAAACGCCCAAGGAGGGCATGGACAGGAAAACCTGTCCGATAACAAAATTATTGTGCGTCGCACAAATGTCAATCGACATCGGGTTTTTTTAATTCAATATGATGTGGAAATTCCGCTTCGGCGGTTCAGATGTGGCATTCGGGCAACAGAAAGCGGGCGCCTGACCGGTCTACAGGGCGCCCGTTCTGCGAGAAAGAGCGGCTGGCAAGAGCCGCGATGGGGAGAGCGACTTGGATATCAGCACCGATTTCATGCGGCGCATCGCGCATGCCGCCGCCGCGGAAACCTTGCCGCGCTTCCGCAGCCAGGGAACGGTCACCAACAAGCTTGCGGGAAGCTTCGATCCGGTCACGGAGGCCGATCGCGAGGCCGAGCGCGTGATCCGCACGCTGATCTCCTCCGAATATCCCGAGCATGGCATTCTCGGCGAAGAGCATGGCAGCCAGAACCTCACCAGCCGGCATGTCTGGGTGATCGACCCAATCGACGGCACCCGCGCCTTCATTTCCGGCATACCGGTCTGGGGAACGCTGGTCGGGCTGACCGTCGATGGCGACGCGGTCGCCGGCATGATGTCGCAACCCTTCACCGGCGAGCTGTTCTATGCCAACGCATCCGGGTCGCATTACGAAGGCCCGGGCGGCCCGCGCCGGCTCGCGACCCGCAAGACGACCGGGCTCGCGCAAGCGACGCTGTTCACGACCACGCCGGCCCTGTTCAAGGGCGATGCGCGCAAGCGCTATGACCAGTTCGAGACAAGGGTCCAACTCGCCCGCTACGGCACCGATTGCTACGCCTTCGCCATGCTGGCGGCCGGCAGCATCGACATCGTCGCCGACCCGGGCCTGAAGCCCTACGATATCGTAGCGCTGATCCCGCTGATCGAAAAGGCCGGCGGCGTCGTCACCACTTTCGAAGGCGGGCCGGCTGAGAAGGGCGGCGATATACTGGCGGCCGCGACCCCGGAACTGCATGCGGCGGCGATGGCGGCGCTGCGCGGCTGAGCGGGCGCGCGCTCAGAGAGCATCGCCGGTGCCGGGAATGAAGGCGTCGAAAGCGGCCAGGAGCTGCTCGCGATATATGTCCTTCTCCTGCAGGATTTCATGCTGGGCGCCGTCGATCATCAACAGCGAGCCGACGCGCAGTTTCCTCGCATAGGCTTCCATCGCCTTGGTCGAGACCACCCGGTCGGCGCCGGCGGCGACGATCAGCATCGGCACCTTGATCCTTGCCATGAAATCCGGATCGGAGATGGCTTTCGCGGCCGCGGCTGCCGCCTTCAGCCAGCGGATGGTCGGGCCGCCGAGCGCCAGCTGCGGCCAGGCCTCGTAGATGCCGACATTGCGCCGGTAGCGTGCGGGATCCGAGGTCACCTTGTTCACCTCGAAAGGCGGCGGCACTTTCGGCTGCGGACCGAGCGCGGCGTAGAGCCGGCCGAGACCCAGCGCGCAGAAGATCGCGCAGACGCGTCGCACCGTGGCGATCGAGACCGGCAGGTCCGGCACCTCCAGAAAAGGCGTCAGCAGCACCATGCGCCGCACCCGGTTGGCCATGGACGGCGAGGCAAGCAGCGCAATCACAGCCCCGGTCGAGTGGGCGAGGATGTAATAGGGGCCTCGGCAGTCGGGCAGCACGATCTCCTCGAAAAATTGCTCGAGGTCGCGCGTATAGTCGCGGAAGCTGCGGACATAGCCGCGCTGGTGGTCACGCAGCAGGCGGCTGGAATCGCCCTGGCCGCGCCAGTCGAGGATGGCGACGCCGAAACCGCGATCGGCGAGATCGCGGATGGTCTCGAAATATTTCTCGATGCATTCGTTGCGCCCGGTCAGCAGAACCACCGTGCCCTGCAACGGACGGGCGACCGCGGCGAAGACGCCGTAGCGGATCTTCTTGCCGTCAGGCGTGGTGAAGAAGCCGCCCGCGGCATTCTGCGGCGGGGGATTGTCCTCGGTCAGATGGAAAAGATCCGTCATTCGGCGTCGTTGCTTTTCTTTGCCCGGACGGGCGAGGCGTCGGCATGGTGATAGACGGCCAGCCGGCAAAAGCAAAGCGTTGCGAGGATCTACGCGGCAACCCGCGAAGAGGAAGGCCGGAAGTGCCTGCGGCGCACTTCCGGCCTCGTCGATCCGGGAGGAAGGGACGTTGCACCCGGTTCGGCCTCGTCGCGGCGCAGGTGAAGGCGCCGCTTGTCTCTCTGTCTTGAGGCAATTCCGGACGGAAACCGCTTCGCGCTTTTCCCGGAATTGCTCGAGCTTGACCAAAGCATAGCGACGCCTGGCTGAACGGATGCCGAAACCGTGGTTCATCCACCATTCATCAACGTGGCTGCATTGCGACCGCCATGAAAGCCTTGAAATGGCTTTTTGAGCTTCCCAAATGAAGGTTGCGGCCGCCGATTGTCGGGGCCGCTGGCCTATCCGGAACGCCTTGCGAGGGTTTCGCACCGGGTCATACGCAAACCATGTTGCTCAACAGGAGAACACCTTATGCGTCACGTTGATTTTTCCCCGCTTTATCGTTCGACCGTCGGCTTCGACCGGCTGTTCACCATGCTCGATTCGCTGGGCCAGCCCGAGACCGCGCAGACCTATCCGCCCTATAACATCGAGCGCACCGGCGAGAACGCCTATCGCATCTCGATGGCCGTTGCCGGCTTCTCGGAAGACGAAATTTCGATCGAAGCCCATCGCAACGTGCTGACCGTCAAGGGCGAGCGCAAGGAAGAGAACAACAGCGAGGGTTCGGAGCTGCTTTATCGCGGCATCGCCTCGAGGTCCTTCGAGCGCCGCTTCCAGCTCGCCGACCACGTCGAAGTGGAAGGCGCCACGCTGAAGAATGGCCTGCTCTTCGTTGACCTCAAGCGCAACATTCCCGAGGAGCTGAAGCCGCGCAAGATCGCTATCACCTCGTCCTCGGACAAGGCCAAGCAGATCGAGGCCAAGGCCGCCGCGTAATCCGCGGGGTCCATCCGTAATACCAGTCTCCTCCCGAGACGAAAGCGGCGCCGCGAGGCGCCGCTTTTTATTGTGCCACCGGCAACAAGCCTTTCTGGCTCTTTTGAAGCATGCAGCGGCGGATCATGAAGGACCATGTCCGATTTTTCCCTGCTGTTGACGGCCACCGTCGCAATCACTTTCCTGCTCGCCGGTATAGCCAAGGGCGTTACCGGCATGGGCCTGCCGACACTGGCCACGGGCCTCCTGGGCACGATCATGCCGCCGGTGACAGCCGCCTCGCTGCTCATCGTTCCGTCCTTCGTCACCAATGTCTGGCAGCTTTTCGCCGGCCCGAGTTTTTCCGCGATCCTGCGCCGGCTCTGGCTGATGATGGCAGGCATTCTCGCCGGCACGATCATCGGCGCTCGGCTGCTCGCCAGCGACAACGTCAAATGGACGACGGCAGGTCTCGGCGCGGCGCTCATTCTTTACGCTGCCTATACATTGGCGGCGCGGCAGCCGTCGGTTCCAGAGAGGACAGAGCGCTGGTCTTCGCCGGCCGTGGGCTTCCTCACCGGCCTGGTCACCGGCGGCACCGGTGTCTTCGTGGTGCCTGCCGTTCCTTATATCCAGGCGCTCGGCTTGAGCCGCGACGATCTCATCCAGGCGCTCGGTCTTTCCTTCACCGTGTCGACGATCGCCCTGGCGCTGGGTCTCGCCTCGCATGGCGCGTTCGACGCCGGACATCTGGCGACGTCCTCGCTTGCGGTGCTGCCGGCCTTGCTCGGCATGTGGCTGGGGCAGGTGCTGCGCCAGAAGATCAGTCCGGCTACTTTCCGCCGCTGGTTCCTGGTTTTTCTGATCCTGCTCGGCGTCGAGCTGTTGCTGCGGCCTTTCCTCGCCTAGCGATCGGCTTTTGCCGCGAGAACAGCTGCGACGTTCTGCCGGTGAACGGCTTCGTATGGCGCGAAATGTTCGGCGGCCGTCGCGGCGAACATATCGGCGCCGAAAGACTTCAGGTCCTGTCTTGCCAGGTCCGGATCATGCCGGCAGGCAAGCAGCTTTCGGATATAGGCCTGTGTGGCGGCGATGAGGCTTCTGTCATAGCCGCCTGCTTCGATTGCCGGCAAGGAACCGTGATTGGGCAGGATCCGGTCGAACTGCCAGCCGGCCATGCGCTCGAGTTCGACCAGATGTTCGCTCAGGCGTTCCGGTTCCGAGACATAGGTGACGGAGTCTTCCAGCGTGTCGCCCGCCAAAAGCAGGCCGGCGTGGGGCATCAGCAGCACCGTGCCGTCATGGCTGTGGATTTCGACCTGGCGCAGTTCGATCGGGATCGCTCCCACCGTCAGGCGGAGGCTGCCGTCGAACGTCCTGTTGGGCAGCACCAGTGGCTTGATCGGCGGATTGCCGCCTTCGATATCAGTCCGGCCGCGTTCGAGCGCCGCGGCGGTCAGGCGGTTGGCGATGATCTCGCAATCCTTAAACACCTCGTTGCCGGCGATATGGTCGTCATGCCAGTGGCTGAGCACGACGCGTATCGAGGTCACGCCCTCGAGGGTCCGCCGGATGAAGCGGGCATGGGGCAGGGAGATGTGCGTGTCGTAGACAAGCGCCTGCGAGCCGTCGGCGATCGCATAGGTGCAGATGCCGAGCGTGTAGGCGCCGTCGTCGAGCCAGTTCGGCTCGTCCGACCAGATGCGGACGCCATCGACGCGGCCGTCATAGAAGCCGAGCACATTCGGTGCCGGACGGACCAGCAGCATGGTCGAGCCAAGAGGCGGCTTGGTCTTGGCGGGGAACTCAGGCGAGCAGCTGACCGAGACGGTCGATCTCTTCCGTCGTCGTCGCGAAGCTGGCGACGAAGCGGTAGATCGCTTCCTTGTCGCCGAGATGGCCGTCGAAACCCTGCGGCACGCCCCATTCGTAGAATTTGGCGCCGGCTGCCTGCAGCTTGTCGGCGGTTTCGCGGGTGAGGATGGCGAACACCTCATTGGCCTGAGGCAGCCAGGCGAGCTTGCCGACCGGCGCGTCCTCGATTGTCTCAGCCAGGTGTGCCGCCATCTGATTGGCCTGCCTCGCCATACGCAGCCACAGATCGTCGGTGAGATAGGCCTCGAACTGGGCCGAGATGAAGCGGGCTTTGGAGAAGGTCTGTCCGGCGCGCTGGCGCAGCAGGCGCAGATCCTTGCCGACGTCCGGATTGAGGATCACCACCGCGTCGGCCATCCAGCAGCCATTCTTGGTGCCGCCGAAGGAGATGATGTCGACACCGCTCTTCCAGGTCATTTCGGCCGGGCTGACGCCGGTCGCCGCAATCGCATTGGCGAAGCGCGCGCCGTCCATGTGCAGCGGCAGCTTATGGCGGCGGCTGACCTCGGCGATCGCCCTGACATCGTCGACGCTGTAGACCGTGCCGACCTCGGTCGCCTGGGTGACGGTGACCGCCATCGGCTGGCCGGCTGGAGCCAGATCCTGCGAATAGCGCTTGATGGCCCGGTCGAGAGCCTCCGGATTCATGCGCCCCAGCGGTCCCGGCACCGGCGCCATGCGTGCGCCGCCGGTATAGAAACCCATCGCGCCGAACTCGTCGACATTCATATGCGCCTCGGAATGGCAGAGCGCGATGCCCCCTATGCGGTTCAACGCCGCCATCGAAAGCGCGTTGGCCGCGGTGCCGGTTGCGGCGAAGAAGACCTGCACCTCACGATCGAAGATCTCGCTGAAGCGGCGATAGACGGCGCGGTCCAGATCGCCGTCGCCATAAGCGACAGCGGTGCCGGCGGCATGGCGCGACAGGTTGGCCGAAATGTCGGAGTGGACGCCGGCCCAGTTGTCGGATGCAAAGAACATCGAGAGGTCCATATCGTGATTGGCAAAAGCGGCGGGACTTGACCGCTTCGGCGGTCGAAGCGCAAGGGCCAATCGCCGGCAAAGCTGTGAAGCCAGCGCGTCGCCTCGAAAGACCCGGATCAAAGCTTGCGTTTCGGACGCTCGTCACGAAATTTTGTGTCGCGGCTCGGCCAAGTTTTTTGTGAATCGGTCTTGTGCAGCTGTCTGATTTCTGCCATAAAAAATTTAGGACAGTAGTGCTGTCTTATTTTGTCGCACAAAACAGGCTGGACTGGCGTATCATCACTGCCATTCCGGCCATTGTCGCGAGCGGCGGGTAGACGGCCCGGCTCTGGCCTGTACGATACCGGATGCGAACCGGGCGTATAGCCGTATGGTTCGATGGATTTCGCGAGACGTGCAGCAGGATGAAGGGGAAGCACTCTCGCTTCCCAAGGCAAACCAGCGCCCTGAGACAGTCGGGGTCAAGGTGGAGAACGGAGGATAGGACGATGACGGAACTGACGCCATCTGCGATCAACGGCCAGGCCGCGCAGACGAAAGCGGCAGCCGTTAAAAATACCGTCCCGGCCAAAGAGCTGCGAACTGCCAACGGCATGACCGCGCAGGGCCTCTATGATCCGCGCAACGAGCATGATGCCTGCGGCGTCGGCTTCATCGCCAATATGAAGGGCGTGAAGTCGCACGGGATCGTCGAGGACGGTCTGGCGATGCTGGAAAACCTCACCCATCGCGGCGCCGTCGGCGCCGATCCGCTGGTCGGCGACGGCGCTGGCGTGCTGGTGCAGATTCCGGACGCTTTCTTCCGCGAAGAAATGGCGGTCGTGGGCGTCGAACTGCCGCCGGCCGGTCAATACGGCGTCGGCCACTGGTTCATGCCGCAGGACGCGGCACTTCGCGCTCATATCGAAGAGATCATCGCCGAATCGGCGCAGTCGGAAGGGCTGCCGCTCATCGGCTTCCGCGACGTGCCGGTCGACAATTCGTCGCTGTCGAAGGCGCCGGATATCGTGGCGTCGGAGCCCTTCCATCGGCAGGTGTTCATCGGCCGCACGGCCGACATTCCGGACGACGAGGAATACGAGGCGCGGCTTTATCTGCTGCGCAAGGTGATCTCGGGCCGCATCTATGCCGAGAACGACAACAAGGATGTCGGCGCCTATTGCGTGTCGCTGTCGGCGCGCACCATCGTCTACAAAGGCATGTTCCTGGCCTATCAGGTCGGCGCCTATTACAAGGACCTCAAGGATCCGCGCTTCGAAACGGGTCTGATCCTGGTTCACCAGCGCTTCTCGACCAACACCTTCCCGTCGTGGAAGCTTGCGCACCCCTATCGCATGGTCGCGCATAACGGGGAGATCAACACTGTGCGCGGCAACAACAACTGGATGGCGGCGCGCCAGGCCTCGGTCGATTCCGAGCTGTTCGGCAACAACATCTCGAAGCTGTGGCCGATTTCCTATGAGGGCCAGTCGGACACGGCGTGCTTCGACAACGCGCTCGAGTTCCTGTTCCAGGGCGGCTATTCGCTTACCCACGCCATGATGATGCTGATCCCGGAAGCCTGGGCCGGCAACAAGCTCATGGATGCCGATCGCAAGGCTTTCTACGAGTACCATGCGGCGCTTATGGAGCCGTGGGACGGGCCTGCTGCGGTGGTGTTCACCGACGGCCGCCAGATCGGCGCCACGCTCGACCGCAACGGTCTGCGCCCGGCGCGCTATATCGTCACCGACGACGACCGCGTCATCATGGCATCGGAAGCCGGCGCGCTGCCGGTGCCGGAGGAAAAGATCGTGCAGAAGTGGCGGCTGCAGCCCGGCCGCATGCTGCTGATCGACCTCGCCAAGGGCCGCATCGTCTCCGACGAGGAGATCAAGTCGGAGATCGCGACCAGGCATCCCTACAAGACCTGGCTCGCCAACACGCAGCTGATCCTCGAAGACCTGAAGCCGGTCGAGCCGCGCGCGCTGCGCAAGGATGTCGGCCTGCTCGATCGCCAGCAGTCCTTCGGTTACACGCAGGAAGACACCAAGCTTCTGATGGCGCCGATGGCCACCACCGGCCAGGAAGCGGTGGGTTCGATGGGCACCGACACGCCGATCTCGGCGATGTCGGACAAGTCGAAGCTGCTCTACACCTATTTCAAGCAGAACTTCGCCCAGGTCACCAACCCGCCGATCGACCCGATCCGCGAGGAACTGGTGATGAGCCTGGTATCGTTCATCGGACCGCGGCCCAACATCTTCGACCTCGTCGGCACGTCGCGCCGCAAGCGGCTCGAAGTGCGCCAGCCGATCCTGACCAATGGCGATCTGGAGAAGATCCGCTCGATCGGCCACACCGAGGACCGTTTCGACACCAAGACGATCGACATCACCTACGGCTCGAACGAGGGCGCCGCCGGCATGCAAGGCGCCATCGACCGGCTCTGCGAGCGCGCGGAGGCGGCGGTCGCCGGCGGCTACAACATCATCATCCTGTCCGACCGCCAGGTCGGCCCGGACCGCATCGCCATCCCATCGCTGCTGGCGACGGCGGCCGTGCATCATCACCTGATCCGCAAGGGCCTGCGCACCGCGGTCGGCCTCGTGGTGGAATCCGGCGAGCCGCGCGAGGTGCATCATTTCTGCTGCCTGGCAGGCTACGGCGCCGAGGCAATCAATCCCTATCTCGCCTTCGACACGCTGCTCGACATGCACAAGCGCGGCGAGCTGCCGGAAGAGGTCGACGAATACGAGGTGGTCTCGCGCTACATCAAGTCGATCGGCAAGGGCATCCTCAAGGTGATGTCCAAGATGGGCATCTCGACCTACCAGTCCTATTGCGGCGCGCAGATTTTCGACGCCATCGGGCTGAAGTCTGATTTCGTCGAGAAGTATTTCACCGGCACGGCGACGCTGATCGAAGGCGTCGGCCTGGACGAGATCGCCACCGAGACGCTCAGCCGCCACAGCGATGCCTTCGGCAGCGATCCGGTGCTGCGCAACAATCTCGAGGTCGGCGGCGAATACATGTTCCGCATGCGCGGCGAGGCGCATATGTGGTCGCCCGATGCGGTGGCCAGCCTGCAGCACGCCGTGCGGCAGGGCTCCTGGGACACGTTCAAGGAGTATTCGGCGCAGATCGACAGTGCGACGGCCAGGGCGCAGACGATCCGGGGCCTGTTCAAGATCAGAACAGCGGAAGAGACCGGCCGCGAGAAGGTCGCGCTCGAAGACGTCATGCCGGCGGCCGAGATCGTCAAGCGCTTCTCCACCGGGGCGATGTCATTCGGCTCGATCTCCAGGGAGGCGCACACCACGCTGGCGCGCGCCATGAACGCCATCGGCGGCAAGTCGAACACTGGCGAGGGCGGCGAAGAGGCCGACCGCTATCTGCCGCTGCCCGGCGGCGGCAAGAACCCAGAACGCTCGGCGATCAAGCAGGTCGCTTCGGGCCGCTTCGGCGTCACGGCGGAATATCTGGTCAATTCCGACGTCATGCAGATCAAGGTTGCGCAGGGCGCCAAGCCCGGCGAGGGCGGCCAGCTGCCCGGACACAAGGTCGATGCCACCATCGCCAAGGTCAGGCACTCGACGCCCGGCGTCGGCCTGATCTCGCCGCCGCCGCATCACGACATCTATTCGATCGAGGATCTGGCGCAGCTGATCTACGATCTGAAGAACGTCAATCCGGCGGCCGACGTCTCGGTCAAGCTGGTGTCGGAGGTCGGGGTCGGCACGGTCGCGGCGGGTGTCGCCAAGGCGCGCGCCGACCATATCACCATCTCCGGCTATGACGGCGGCACCGGCGCTTCGCCGCTGACCTCGCTCAAGCATGCCGGCAGCCCGTGGGAAATGGGCCTCGCCGAAACACATCAGACGCTGGTGCTCAACGGCTTGCGTTCGCGTGTTGCGCTGCAGGTCGATGGCGGCCTGCGCACCGGGCGCGACGTCATCATCGGCGCGCTGCTCGGCGCCGACGAGTTCGGCTTCTCGACCGCACCGCTGATCGCGGCCGGCTGCATCATGATGCGCAAGTGCCACTTGAACACCTGCCCCGTCGGCGTGGCGACGCAGGACCCGGTGCTGCGCAAGCGCTTCAAGGGCACGCCCGAGCACGTCATCAATTTCTTCTTCTACATAGCGGAAGAGGTGCGGGCGCTGCTTGCCGACATGGGTTTCACCCATATCGACCAGATCATCGGCGACACCGATCTCCTGGAAAAGCGCGATGTCATCCAGCACTGGAAGGCGCGTGGGCTCGACTTCTCGAAGATGTTCTTCAAGCCGGACGCGCCGCATGAGGCGCTGCACTGGACCGAACGGCAGAAGCATCCGATCGACGACGTGCTCGACCGCCAGCTGATCGAACTGGCGAAGCCGGCGCTGGATGCCAAGCAGCCCGTGACCATCGAGCTGCCGATCCGCAATGTCGACCGCTCTGTCGGCGCCATGCTGTCGGGTGAAGTCGCCAAGCGGTTCAAGCACAAGGGCCTGCGCGAGGACACGATCAAGGTCAAGCTCACCGGCACCGCCGGCCAGTCCTTCGGCGCCTTCCTGGCGCGCGGCGTATCGTTCGAGCTCGTCGGCGCCGGCAACGACTATGTCGGGAAGGGCCTGTCGGGCGGCCGCATCGTCATCCGCCCGCCGGACGAAGCCAAGATCGTCGCGGCTGACTCGATCATCGTCGGCAACACGGTGCTTTACGGCGCCACCGAGGGCGAGGCCTATTTCGCCGGCGTCGCCGGCGAGCGTTTCGCCGTGCGCAATTCCGGCGTGGCCGCCGTCGTCGAAGGCGTCGGCGATCATGGCTGCGAATACATGACCGGCGGCATCGTGGTCGTGCTCGGCAAGACCGGCCGCAACTTCGCGGCCGGCATGTCGGGCGGCGTCGCCTATGTGTTGGACGAGAAGGGCGATTTCGCCGAACGCTGCAACATGGCGATGGTCGAGCTCGAGCCGGTACCGGAAGAGGACGACCTGATGGAGAAGCTGCTCCATCACGGCGGCGACCTCGACCACAAGGGCCGCGTCGACGTGTCGGGCGACATGACCAGCCATGACGAGGAACGGCTCTATCAGCTCATCTCGAACCACGTGCATTTCACCGGTTCGGTGCGCGGCCGCGAGATCCTCGACAACTGGCAGAATTTCCGGCCGAAATTCCGAAAGATCATGCCGGTCGAATATCGCCGCGCGCTGATCGAGATGGAACGCATGCGCATGAGCGTGGCGGCGGAGTAGGCTTCGGGCACGGGCCGGGGAGATGACTTCCCGGCCGGCATCCTCACCAACAATCCTGACCCCGCGAGCATGACCCCGAAAAAGTGGGAACCGGTTTTCGGCGAAGGTCATGCTCCAATAAGGTGCGGTTGCCATGGCAGCCTTAAGGGGTTAACGGGTGCGCGACAAAAAGCGTGCCTTCGGACAGCAGGGACTGGACTATGGGCAAGGTAACAGGCTTTCTCGAGATCGACCGGCAGGTGCACAAGTATCAGCCGGCCTCCGACCGCATCCGGCATTTCCGCGAATTCACGCTGCCGATGTCGGACAAAGAGGTCGAGAAACAGGCCGCGCGCTGCATGGATTGCGGCATCCCGTACTGCCACGGGCCGACCGGCTGCCCGATCCACAACCAGATCCCCGACTGGAACGATCTCGTCTATAATGGCGATTGGGACAGCGCGATCCGCAACCTGCATTCGACCAACAATTTCCCGGAATTCACCGGCCGCATCTGCCCGGCGCCTTGCGAGGAAGCCTGCACGCTCAACCTCGAGGACATTCCGGTCGCCATCAAGACGGTCGAGCAGGCGATCGCCGACAAGGCCTACGAAACCGGCCACATCCGGCCCTATCCGCCGGAGAAGAAGACCGGCAAGCGTGTTGCCGTCATCGGCTCCGGCCCGGCCGGCATGGCGGCAGCGCAGCAGCTCGGTCGCGCCGGCCATGATGTGCATGTCTATGAGCGCGAGAGCCGCCCCGGCGGTTTGATGCGCTACGGCATCCCCGATTTCAAGATCGAGAAGCACTATATCGACCGTCGCATCGAGCAGATGCAAGGCGAGGGCGTGACCTTCCATTGCGGCGTCAATGTCGGCGTCGACATGAAGGTGGCCGATCTCATCGAGGAATTCGACGCGGTGCTCTATTGCGGCGGTTCCGAAACGCCGCGCCCGGCCGGCATTCCGGGCGGCGACCTCAGCGGCGTCTATGACGCGATGCCATATCTCGTGCAGCAGAACCGCCGCGTCGGCGGCGAGCCGATCCAGTCGGTGGCCTGGCCCTCGCACCCGATCATCGCCGGCGGCCAGCATGTCGTCGTGGTCGGCGGCGGCGACACCGCGTCCGACTGCATCGGCACCGCCTTCCGCCAGGGCGCGGTGCGCGTGACGCAGCTCGACATCCGCCCGCAGCCGCCGGAGAAGGAAGACAAGCTGGCGGTATGGCCGTACTGGGCGACGAAGATGCGCACGTCCTCCTCGCAGGCCGAGGGGGCCGAGCGCGAATTCCAGGTGGCGACGCTCGAATTCATCGGCGAGGACGGCCAACTGACCGGTGTGCGCTGCTGCGAGGTCGACGACAAGCGCAAGCCGATCCCCGGCACGGAGTTCGTCATTCGCGCCGATCTCGCCTTCATCGCCATCGGCTTTGCCGGTCCTGCGAGCGACAGCCTGATGAAAGAGCTCGACGGCAAGATCAAGGTCGTCACCGACAGCCGCCGCTCGAAGAATGTCGAGGCGAACGACCACGACTACAGGACCAGCGTCGACAAGCTCTATGCGGCAGGCGACGTGCGGCGCGGCCAGTCGCTGGTGGTCTGGGCGATCCGCGAGGGCCGCCAGGCGGCGCGCTCGATCGATGAGGCATTGATGGGATCGACGGTACTGCCGCGCTGAAGAGGGTCGATGCGTTTCGAGGGCGGTTCAGCTTCGCGGAGACTTGCTCTCCCGGCTTCGTTCTAGCTCGCCAGTAGCGCTGCGGCCCAATAGGCTCCGATGATCATCTGGACCGCAAACGCCGAAAACCGAACCTTAACGGCAGTTGTGCTTGTCGACGTCAAATGAACGATCGACTGCGCGATGCGGGCCGCGAGGAACCAGTATGCAAGAGAATCGGTGATCGAAACGCGTGAGGTCATGATCGCCACAGCCATAAGACTTCCGAATATGGGTAGGCCTTCGATGCAATTTGCATGGGCCCGCGCAAGTCGCTGCATAAAGGGCGACAGGCCGGCGTTATCGGGGCTGAAACCATTTGCCGGGATACGGCCCGTCACAACCAGGTAGGTCCGCACGACTTCCATGACGATAAGCAGGCAAAGCGCCCAGGCTGTAAACCCGATGAACGCGTAACCGGTCGCTGACATCTTGTCCCCCAGTCATGACCGCAGCCATGGATATTGCCATTGCGGAAAATGCCATTGTTCCACCCGGTCTGGATATGCTGCATGCCGCAATTCCAGATGGAAACCGCTGCGCACCTTTCCTGAGTTGTTCTAGCGGTTGATGGCCGTCGTTGGATCCGGCTCGGCGCCGGCCGCGGCTGCCGGCTTCGGCGGCCAGGAGAAATCGTCGGCGCGGCCGGCCGAAGCGGTCGGCGCCTTGCCTTCCTGGATCAGCTTTTCGCCAGGCAGATTCGGATCGGCCCTGGCCGGCTGCGCTGCGCCCAGCAGTTCGGTGCCGCCGTCGAGCGCCGGGTCGCCGAGCAGCATTGGCGCGGTGCGGTCGACGATGACAGGCGCGGAAGCCGGCTTCGACGCTTCGACCGGGGCGCCGGCCGGCGCCGACACGGTCGTGACGCTCCCCGGCGCGGCCAGGCCGAGGATCTTTGCCAGCGGCTTTTCCGTGTAGAAAGCGAGCTTGCGCTTGCCGGCCTTGGTGACGTTGATGCCGTCGTCGGAACGCAGGCGAACCGGCTGGCCGTTAATGTCCGGGCCGGAGGTGACGAAAGCGCCGTTCTCGTCGACGAAGCCGTCCCATACATCTACGAATTCGCCACCGTGTTTCTCAGCGGCCGAGTGATAGATGTCGTTGAAGGCAAGCATGTCGGAGTTCATCTTCGACACACCGAAAGCCGGCATGCCGACCCACAGGAACGGCACCTTGGTATCCTGCATGGCCTTGCCGAGGGCATCGGTGCGGCGCTCATACTCCTTAGTCCAGTTCTCCGAGCGCGGCTGCTCGCGCACGTCGCCGACCTTCATCTGCTGGCGGTCGTTGGAACCCAGCATGATGATCACGGCCGCCGGTTTCTCGGTTTCGATCAGCGATTTTATCTGGGCTGGCCAATTGTAGACATCGTCACGAACGAAGCCGGACGAACCGTTGGCGCGGGCGACGATCCTGACGGCGGGATTGTCGGCAAAGGCCGTGTCCAGGCCTTCGGCCAGCCCGCCCGCCAGAAAATCGCCGACCACCAGCACGACTCGGGCGTCGTTGGTCTTCTCGACGATCGGGGTTTCCGGCTCCGCGGGCGGGCGCGGCTTGGCTTTCTTCTTCGGTTTCGGCCTTGGCTTCTGAATTTCGATCGGGGGCTCGATGCGTTCGCTGCGGCGCGGGAACAGAAGGTCGCGCAGCGACCAGCCTCGGCTTTCCTCCTGCGCGAACGCAGGGGCGTGGAAAGCGCCGGCGGCAGTGACGACAAGCACCGCAAGGGCGAGAATCAGGATCGGCGCCCGGCGAATGCTCTGCCTGCTACGCGCAACCCAAACCAAACACGTCTCCATCCCTTGGCGCATGATCGGACAGACATGGCAAAGTCATGCGCAAGCCGAAGCGCTACAGCATCCGTGCCGTCTTTGAAAGGACGCCTGGCGCTTCCGCAGGCTCTACCGCTTGCGGAGCCATTTGAGCACTTCCAGGCTTGGATAGCCATCCTGGGTCAGGCCGACCTTTGCCTGGTAGGCCATGATGGCGGCCTTCGAGCCGTCGCCGATCTTGCCGTCGAACTTGCCGTCATAATAGCCGTGCTCGGAAAGCCGCTTCTGCAATTCCTGCCGCTCTTCGAAGCTGAGCTTGGTGAAGGGCCGCTGCCAGTCCTGCACAAGGCCGGTGCCGCCGGCGATCTCATCGGCGAGCAGGCCGACGGCCAAAGCGTATTTGTCGGCATTGTTGTAGGCTTTGATGACAGAGAAATTCCTGATCATCAGGAAGGCGGGTCCACCCCGGCCGTCCGGCACTTTCAGCGTCGCCTTGTCGGTCAAGTTCCTGAACGGTTTGCCGTTGGCCCTGACGAGGCCGAGCGCCTGCCATTGGGCGATCGTCTTTGCTCCGCCGGGCAGTTTGCCGGCCGGGATAGTGACCTCATAGCCCCAGGTCTTGCCGGCCTGCCAGCCGTTCTTCTTGAGCAGATTGGCCGAGGTCGCCAGCGCGTCGGGGATCGAATTCCAGATGTCGCGCCTGCCGTTGCCGTCCATGTCGACGGCATAGCGCTGATAGCTGGTCGGAATGAATTGGGTCTGACCCATCGCGCCGGCCCAGGAGCCCATCAGATGGCTCTCGTCGATGTCGCCGGTCTGCAGGATCTTCAAGGCCGCGATCAATTGAGTGCGGGCATATTTCGAGCGCTTCGCGTCGCCATAGGCGAGCGTGGAAAGCGAACGGATGACATTGCGCATTATGTCATCGCGCTTGAGGATCTCGCCATAATTCGATTCCATCGACCAGATCGCCAGAAGGATATTGCGGTCGACACCGAACCGCGCCTCGATTCGATCGAGCCAAGGCTTCCATTTCTTCGCCATCGCCCGGCCGTTGGCCACCGACTGGTCATGTACGCGGTTGTCGAAATAATCCCAGGCGGGGGCGGTGAATTCCGGCTGGGTGCGGGCCTTTTCCAGCACGACCGGGTCGGGCTCGATGCCTCTCATAGCCTGGTCGTAGACGGCGCCCGAAACGCCGCCGGCCACCGCGGTGGCGCGGAAGCCCGCGACCCACTGACGGAACCCGGCATCGGCGAAAGCGGGACCGGCGGGCATCAACAAGGCCAGCGCGAGGCCCGCGGCCGTCGCCAATGCCGTCAGGCGCCTCGCGGTGTTGCGAACGGACATCATTTCCTCCTTCGACAAATCAGGAAGGATCATTCAACGCCGAACCGGGTTAGTATTTAGTTTACCATAGGTGCCACCGGGAACGAAAAGAGGTATCGCGGCTTTTAGCTCTTACGTTCACCGCCCGCCGTTAATCCAACATTCCGGCGTGAAAATGATTCCGTCGTGAAAATGATTGGGGGGATTGCGGAGCGTGCCGCCGAGCGGATAATTGGCCGAAACGGAAGGGGGTGTCAGCATGAAGCGCGTTCGCAAGGCAGTTTTCCCGGTCGCCGGCCTCGGCACGCGGTTTCTTCCGGCCACCAAGGCCATCCCGAAGGAAATGCTGACCGTCGTCGACCGGCCGGTCATCCAGTATGTGGTGGACGAGGCGCGCGAGGCCGGTATCGAGCATTTCATCTTCGTCACCGGGCGCAACAAGGCGGTCATCGAGGACCATTTCGACGTGCAGTTCGAGCTCTATGACACGCTCGCCCAGCGCGGCAAGGACGACCAGCTTGCCCGGCTGCAGCGGCTGCAGCCGGCGCCGGGACAGACCAGCTTCACGCGCCAGCAGGTGCCGATGGGCCTCGGCCACGCCGTCTGGTGCGCCCGCGAATTGGTCGGCGATGAACCCTTCGCGCTGCTCCTGCCGGACATGATCATGCAGTCGGAAAAGAGCTGCATGAGGAGTATGGTCGAACTCTATGCCGAGACCGGCAACAACATCGTCGCCGTGCAGGAATGCGACCCGGCGGAAGCGCATAAATACGGCATTGTCGGCCGCGGCGAGGACGCGCATCACGGCTTCCGCATCACCGGCATGGTGGAGAAGCCGAAACAGGGCACTGCGCCGTCCAACCTCTACATCAACGGCCGCTACATCCTGCAGCCGGAAATCTTCGGCATCCTGGAAAGCCAGGAGCGCGGCGCCGGCAACGAGATCCAGCTGACCGATGCGATGCTGAAGCTGGAAAAACAGCAGCCCTTCTACGGCTATCACTACAAGGGTCGCACCTTCGATTGCGGCTCGCCGGAAGGTTTCGTCGAGGCCAATGTCGCCTTCGCGCTGTGGCGCAGCGACATGAACGCAAGCATGGCCGGCGTCATCCGCACGCTGCTCGACGAGGTGCGGCCGGCGGAGCGCCGCGGCGCGGCGTTTTAGGCTACAGCGTTTCGTCACCGTCGGGTCCGGGCGTTCACTTCGCCGCCGTCAGCTCCGAGAATGAAGAGGCGTCAGCGCTGGACCTTCAGTCCGAGATAGACGCTATTGGCCGTGTAGTCGCGTCCAGGCAGATTGCTGGTCAGCTTCTCGGTCCTGACGCGGGTGGTAACTCCGGCATAGCGGTTCAGCCACCAGGTCAGCCCGGCCTCGGCGCTCAGGATCATGTCGTGGCCATCGGAGCCGGTGTAATCGCGCCAATCGAGGCCAAGCGCCGAGTTCGCCGTCAGATTGGCGCGGATCTGGCGTTCGCCGGTCAAACGTCCGGAGTAGAGGATGTCGCCGCTCTCGTTGGCCGTCGTGGTTGTCTCGACGCTGGTCTTGCCGGTGAGGCCGATGATGGTGCCGCGCTCGGGCGACCATTTGAGGTCGGCATTGATGGACGGCCCAGCGATTGCCGGAAGGCGGCTGTCGTCGATCGCCTCGCGCAACCAGCCGACGGAGAATTCGCCCGATAGCTTCTCGCCCATGTCGAGCTCGAGGCCGGCGCGCGCGCCGAGCCGCTTCGAGGAGCGCTCAAAGCCGTCGGTATCGAGACGCTGATCATAGACCCTGCGGCCGAGTTCGACTTCCGTGAAGGGCGTGAGCGCCGGCGAGATCTCATAGCCGGTGCGCAAAGTGGCGGTGTAGAGCGTATTGTTGCGATCTTTCTGCGATATCGTGGTGCCGTCGGTGAGCTCGGCATCGCCATAGAAGTCATGCGAGACCGCGCCGGTCAGCGTGTAACGCATCTTGCCGACACTCTTTTCGAGACCGAGGCTGCCATCCAGGGTCTGGCGCAGCGGCTGTTGGTTGACGCCGGCGATCGCGTCCGGCGAGGAAGCCGATTCCGGCGCTGCCTCATAGCCGAGCTTGGCGATGGCGCGCAGCTCGTTGTCGAGATCGACATTGAGCTGGCCTTCGATGCGGCCCCGCGCATCGTTGATCTTTTCGCCCGAGACGGTGTTGCGGAACTGGCCGTAGCCGGTGATCAGAGCCGAATTCTCGCGCCAGTCGGAGGTCGCGGTGAAACGCAGCGCCGTCTCGGACAGAACGGCGGATTTGCCTGTGCTGCTGGAATCGGCATTCGACGTCGCGGTGAAGCCTTGCTCGAGCGTCGGCCGGAAGACAAAGGTGCCGACCTTGACCCCGGGAGCAGCGAAGGGATCCTCCTCCGGCTTGACTTTCCGGCCTTCGATCGATCCGGTGCGTTCCTGGCCCGGGTCGAGCTTCTGCTTGTCGACGCTGTCGATGGTGACGGCGCGGCGGTTGCTGCCGTCGTCGGTCGCCGCGGTGTCGGTCTGACCGCCGGCGGCGGCGGTCGCGGCGGTGGTCGTGCCGTCGGTGGCCTCGCCTACCTTCTTCTTGGCCTTCTTCTTGTCGGCGGTCTTGGTATTCGCCTTGGCGTCGGCCTTGGTGTCGGCACGCCGATTCGCCGTCGAGGGCCGGCGCGGTTTTGCTGGCTTTGTCGTAACGGCCAATGGATCGTCTGTCGCCTGCGGCTGGTCGAAGATGCTGTCGGTCGCGCCTGCCGCCTGATCATCATCGGGAACGCCGCCGGGGCTCGACGGCTGGTAGGTCGTCGGTGCTGTGTCCTGGGCGGCCGCGGCGGCCGGCTGGGCCTGACCCAGCGACCCTTGCGCCCGCAACTGCCTCGCCTTGCGCTGCTGGTCGGCGAGTATGGCCGATTCGGAGACCTCGCCGCGCAGCTCGGTTTCCTGCGAAAACGCAGGCGCCGGGCGCAGCAAGGCAAGCGCGCTTGCCGTCAGCAGCAGTGCTGCAACGGCAATGCCCTTCCGACCGATTTTCGTTTCAGGCTGGCCCCCGGACATCGTCACCACTGCTTGCGCGGCGCGGTTGCGCCATACTTACCGAACCGTAAATGCGGATGGTTAACGGACGGTTGAAAGAGCCGCCTGAGAGCCCCTCCAATCGGAGGCTAAGGCAATTCTGTTGGACAGGGGCGCGGCAAAGCGCTAATCGCTTCGCCCATGCATGCGGGGTCCCCAGAAAGAAAGCAGCCGGACAGGCAGGCTGCGATCGAATCGGCGCTGAGAACGGTGGCGACGGAGCAGGCCGGTGTGGCGGCGCTGGCCACGGCGCTCGCGGACGGGCTGGCCGCGCCCTTCGCTGCGGCCATAGATCTGATTGCGCGGATCGAGGGCCGTGTCATCGTTACCGGCGTCGGCAAGAGCGGCCATATTGGCTCCAAGATCGCCGCGACGCTTGCCTCGACCGGCACGCCAGCCTTTTTCGTCCATCCGGCCGAGGCCAATCACGGCGATCTCGGCATGATCGCCAAGGATGACGCCATCCTCGCCATGTCGTGGTCGGGCGAGAGCAAGGAATTGATGGGCATCGTCGCCTATTCAAGACGTTTTTCCATCCCGCTGATCGCCATCACGTCCGGCGAGAACTCGGCGCTGGCGCGGACCGCGGACGTGGTCCTGCTCCTGCCCGCCGTGCCTGAGGCCTGTCCGCATGGGCTGGCGCCCACAACGTCTGCCTTGCTGCAACTCGTCATGGGCGATGCGCTTGCCATCGCGCTGCTCGAGGCGCGCGGTTTCACGCCGGATCATTTCCGCACCTTCCACCCTGGCGGACAGCTCGGCGCCAATCTGACCCAGCTGCGCGAGATCATGCATGTCGGCGAAAGGCTGCCGCTGGTGCCATCGGGCACCGGCATGCGAGAGGCGATCCTGGAATTATCGCGGAAGGGTTTCGGCTGCGTGGCGATCACCGGCGCCGACGGCGCTCTGGTCGGCATCATCACCGATGGCGACATCCGCCGCCACATCGCCAGCGACCTTCTTTCCATGAGCGTCGATCAGGTGATGACGAAGAAGCCGAAGACCGCAAGTCCGGACACGCTGGTGGCGACGGCGCTTCAGACGATCAACACTTCCGCCATCACCAGCCTGATGGTCGTCGAGGGTGGACGGCCCGTGGGATTGGTGCATCTGCACGACCTGCTGCGCATCGGCGCGGCATAAGATGCATTGATATTCAGGTGAGGCTGGTCATCTGCTCAAACCGCCTCGACCGTCAGCTCAAGATCAGTATCGGCGGCTCCCGTCACGCGCACCTGCGTGCCGGCCGGCAGATCCGGGCCTGAGACGCGCCACAGTGTGTCGCCTAGCTTGATACGGCCACGGCCGTCCTTGATCGGTTCGGCCAGGGTCGCCATCTTGCCGATCATTTGGGCGCCGCGGCGATTGAGCAGCGGCTGGTCGGTTGGATCCTGCCGCCCGCCGACCAGCTTCGTCCCGACATAGGCTGAGACCAGCGATAGTGCGAGGAAAGCGAGAATCTGGATTTGCCAAGTCCAGAACCCGGCGTCCCAGATGAGCAGCGATACGGCGCCGATGATCAGGGCGGCAATGCCGATCCACAGCATGAAGATACCCGGCGCAACGACTTCCATCACGAGCAGGGCGATACCCAGAACCATCCAGTTCCACGGGCCCAGTTCGGAAATAATGCGGTCGAGCATATGAGCGCGCTCCTTAAGACATCAATTCTCGCTCGGACGAACCACCGGCGGTCGGGCGGCCTGCCTTTGCGCGCCGGCCGTGCCTTCGTTCCTGAAGACCTCCTTGGCGATCTCGCCGATGCCGCCGAGAGTGCCGATCAGCGACGAGGCCTCCAGCGGCATCAGCACGACCTTGCTGTTCGTGGCAGAGCCGATCCTGGTCAGAGCCTCGGTATATTTTTGCGCGACGAAATAGTTGAGGGCCTGGACGTCGCCCTTGGAAATCGCCTCCGAAACGACTTGCGTGGCGCGGGCTTCGGCTTCGGCCGAGCGCTCGCGTGCCTCGGCATCGCGGAAAGCGGCTTCCTTGCGGCCTTCGGCTTCGAGGATCTGCGACTGCTTGAGACCTTCGGCGGCCAGGATCTGCGCGCGCTTGTTGCGCTCGGCCGTCATCTGCCGCCCCATCGATTCGATGAGATTGGCCGGCGGATTGATGTCCTTGATCTCGACGCGGGTGATCTTGATGCCCCATGGATGCGCGGCTTCATCGACGACACGCAGCAGGCGCTCGTTGATGGCGTCGCGGTTCGACAGCAGCTCATCGAGGTCCATCGAACCCATCACCGTGCGGATGTTGGTCATGGTGAGGTTGAGGATGGCGTTCTGCAGACCGGAGACCTGGTAGGCAGCCTGCGCCGCATTGAGTATCTGGAAGAAGGCGATCCCATCGACGCCGACGATGGCGTTGTCGCGGGTGATGATTTCCTGACTGGGAACGTCGAGCACCTGCTCCATCATGTTCATCTTGGCACCGATGCGGTCGATGAACGGAACGATGAGATTGAGACCGGGGCTTAATGTCTTGGTATAACGGCCAAAACGCTCAACCGTATAGTTGTAGCCTTGGGGTATTGTCCGAATGCCCTTGAAAAGCACCAAAACGACAAGTGCAACAAGAACCATAATCGCAATATCGAAACCGCTAAAGCTCATTTCGCTTCTCCCTCAAAGGCGGCGACCTCACGGAATCACTTAAGTGTGTTTCCGCAGCGTTACAATCAGGTGATCGTTAGCGAAGGCTTTTGCGCACCGGTTTCAAGCCTGTCGATGAAGCCGGTCACACCCAGCCGGAGAGCTCGCGCCGCACCAGTGCTTCGATTACGGCCATGCCCTCGACGCTGTCGTTGAGACAGGGGATGTGGGCGAAGTTCTTGCCGCCGGCGTGATGGAAGGTTTCGGCCGCTTCGCGGCCGATCTCATCCAGCGTCTCGATGCAGTCGACGGAGAAGCCCGGATTGACGATGGCGATCGATTTCACGCCATCCTTGGCCAGTTTCTCGACCGTGATGTCGGTATAGGGCTGCAGCCATTCCTGCGCGCCGAAACGCGACTGGAAGGTGGTTAGGAGCTTGTTCTCGTCCCAGCCGAGCCTTGCCCGCAGCAGCCGCGTCGTCTCCAGGCAGTGCGCCCGGTAAGGGTCGCCCTTGTCGGAATAGGGTTTCGGGATGCCGTGATAGGACGTGATCACCACGTCCGGCACGAAATCGAGCGTCGCGATGTGCTTCTCGATCGAACGCGCAAGCGCGTCGATATAGACCGGTTCGTCATAATAGGGCGGCACGCTGCGGATCGCCGGCGCGTGCCTGATCTTCATCAGCGCGCGGAACAATTGGTCGTTGGCCGTCGCCGTCGTCGTCGCCGAATATTGCGGATAGAGCGGGAAGGTCAGGATGCGCTCGCAGCCCTGCTCGACCAGTCTTTGGACGACGCTTGCCGTCGAGGGATTGCCGTAGCGCATCGCCCAATCGACCATCACATCGGGCAGGTCGGCCAGTGCGGCGGCGAGTTTCTGACCTTGAGCGCGGGTGAACGTGCGCAGCGGCGACTCGTTCATCTCCCGGTTCCAGATACGGGCGTAGTTGGCGCCGGACTTCTTCGGCCGGGTGGTCAGCACCAGCCCGTAGAGGATCGGATACCAGATCGCCTTGTTAAGCTCGATAACGCGCGGGTCGGAAAGGAATTCCCGCAGGTAGCGCCACATCGGCTTGAAGTCGGTGCCATCGGGCGTACCAAGATTGACCAGCATGATGCCGATCCTGCCTGGCCTGACCGGCGCGGCGTCGGCTGACAGCGGACCGACGGCCTTTGCGGCTTTGGCGTCGGTGGGGTTGGCAAGCGTCATCAACAGTCTCCGGTAGCGCCGCGAAACTAGCGATGCCCTGCCGGGTTTCAATGCCGCGTCTGGCCGCACCTTACCGCGTTACGACCTGAAAAAGGAACACCCGCCCGGTCGCCCGAGCGGGTGGCATGGGTTCCGGATGACTGGCTACTTCGCGGCCGGCGGAATGGTCAGCGTCGCGCCGAGCGGCAGGCGACGCGGCTTATAATCCTTGTTGGCTTCGGAGATGAGCTTCCACTTGGTGGCGTCGCCATAGGCTTTCTTGGCCAGGTCCCAATAGGTATCGCCGGCGGCGATGGTGTGGCTGGTCTCTGCCGGCGTCGCTTCAGCGGGCTTGGCCGGCTCGGTGGCGGGAGCAGGGATTGCCGGGGCAGCCTCGGCAGGCTTTGCCGGTTCCGCGGCCGGCGGCGCGGGCGCCGTCTCAGCCGGCTTCGCGGTTTCGGCAGGCGCGGCCGGAGCGGTTTCAGCCGAAACGGCCGGCGGCGTGCCGGCAATGTCGCTGGAGCCGGAAGGCAGGGCCGGCATCGCCGGTTCGCTGTTTGCCGGCGCAGCCTCGGCCGGTTTTACAGCCTCCGCCGCAGGCGCCTGGGTGGCGGCGGGAGCGGTCTCGGCAGGCTTTGCCGGTTCCGCAGGCTTGCTGGCCGGCTCAGCCGCCGCCGTCGTTGCCGCAATCTCGGTGATGCGGCCGTCGAGCTTGGGCGTGTAGGGCCGATGCGCGCCGAGATAGTCGGCCACCACCTGTTCTAGGCCCGGGCCGTAGTCGTAGGCGTCCGTCGCTTTCTCGGCGAAGACCTTGTAGCCGTCGCCGCCCTGGCGGACATAGTTGTTGGTGGCGACGAGGTACTGCTTGTCGGGATTGATCGGCGCCCAGGCGCCGTTCTCCATCACTTCGACCGATTTGACGCGGCCGGCATTGGGCGCGACCGACTTGTCAAAGGAATATTTCAACCCGGCAACCTGCGGGAAGCGGCCGGCGCCGTCCTCGACCTGGCTGACACCGCTTTCGAGGCCCGCAACCAGGTCCTTGCCGGAAATCTTGAAGGTCGCCAGCGTGTTCTGGAAGGGCAGCACGGTCAGCACCTCGCCCATGGTCACCGTCCCCTGGTCGATCGAGGCGCGCAGGCCGCCACCGTTCGAGATGACAATTTCGACGCCCTGGCCCTTGGTGCGGTCGAGGATGGCGTCGGAGACAAGATTGCCCATCTCGCATTCGCGCGCGCGGCAATTCTCGCGGCTGCCGTCGAGCGCCCTGGTGGTCTCGGCCACCTCCTTGTTCTTCAGCGCCTCGATCGGCGCGCCCAGCTCCTTGATGCGGGCGAGCACAGCGGGATCGGGCGTGATCGACTTGTCGAGATGGATCGGGGCGCCGCTGGCTTCCTTGACGACGCCGTTGTCGTCGAACACGACCTTGAACTCGCCGAGATATTTCGAATAGGACGCGGCCTGCACCACCGGCACCTTGGAGCCGTCGGGGTTGTCGACCATCGTCGGGTACGGTCCCTCGGCTTTCGGATCGGTGTTCGACAGAAGCGTGTGGCTGTGGCCGCCGACCACCACGTCGATGCCCGGGATCTTGGCGATGACGTCGCGCTCGCGCCGGTAGCCGATATGGGTAACCGCGATGATCTTGTTGATGCCTTGCGCCTTCAGCTTCTCGACCTCGGCGGTGATCGCCTTGACGTCGTCCGTGATGGCGATGTTCGGACCCGGCGAGGCGAGTTCCGGCGTGTCGTTGGTGACGGCGCCAACGATGCCGATCTTCTGGCCGCCGACCTCGACGACGATCGACGGCTTGATCTTGTCCTTGGCGCCGGACTTGTCGTTGGGCACGACATTGGCGCTGACGATCGGGAATTTGGCCTTGTCGAGATAAGGCACCAGAGCGGTCTCGCCGTCGTCGAATTCGTGGTTGCCGAGCGTCACGGCGTCGGGCTTGATCTGATTGAGGAATTCCTCTTCCGCCGCACCCTTGTAGGTGATGTAGAACAGCGATCCTTGGAAGCTGTCGCCGGCATTGAGCAGCAGCACGTTCTGGCCTTCGAGCTTCTTGCGCTCCTCAGCGATCGCCGTGATCAGCCGGCCGGCGCCGCCGATGCATTCGCCCTTGGTCTCCTCGTCGGCGGAACAGGTCGACTCGTATTTGTTGTTGCCTTCGATGCGGCTGTGCCAATCGTTGAAATGCAGGATGTTCAGCGTGTAGTCGGCAAAAGACACGCCTGCCGACAGGCCGAGCGCTGAGGCCGACAGGGCTAGGATCGCGGCAACCTTCTTCATCTTCGTCTCCCGGATAAGCTGACTTCGAATATGCTTAACGCCCTCGCTTGACTGGAAAATAGCAGTCAGCCTTGGGCCATGTTCACATCGGGTCCTGAGCGATGCAAGCACAAATCAGGGAGATGTTTGCCGGCACAAAAAAGACGGCGGCTCACGCCACCGTCCCTGTCAGCGAGACATTCGCTAGCCCTCAGGCCCGGCGCGTCAGCACGAAATTCTGGCCGCTGGCGCTGGTGCAGTTGAGCTGGGTGATGGAGATCATCAGGCAGTTGAAGCTGACCGGCGTCTGGCGGATCAGCGAGGTGCCGTGGATCTCGACCGAGGTCGGTCCGGTCAGGGTGTAGCTGCCTTCCGAGAGTTTCTGACCGGTGTCGGTGGCGACGGTGGTGAACTTGCCGGCCGTGAAGGTCGACAAGCCTGTGCCCTTGGCGTCGATCCAGTTGCCCTCGACGCCTTTGGGTGCGGCGGCCGGTGGTTGCGAAGGTCCGGTGGTGGTGCAGGCGGCCGCAGCCAGAAGGCTTGCCGCGGCGCCTGCCGACAGCAGTTTGCGCGCAATGGTCATTCTGAAAATCCTCTCCTCAGTCCGCCGATACTCAATCGCCCGATTTCCGGGCGATTGCAAGGCGGTGAGGGCTGTCAGGCTGGCTGCTATCGGACCAGAATGTTGCGGAACTGCCACGGGTCGTCCTTGTCCAGGTCCTCGGGGAAGAGGCCCGGCCGGTTATCCAGCGGCGTCCAATCGGTGTAGTAGCCCCTGACCGGCCCGAGATAGGGAAATTGCACTTCGAGGCAGCGCCGGTAGTCCATCTCGTCGGCCTCGACGATGCCGGCGGTCGGGTTCTCCAGCGCCCAGACCATGCCGGCGAGCACAGCCGAGGTCACCTGCAGGCCGGTGGCGTTCTGGTAGGGGGCAAGCTTGCGCGCCTCGGCCAGCGACAGCTGCGAGCCATACCAGTAGGCGTTCTTGTCGTGGCCGTAGAGCAGCACGCCGAGCTCGTCGACGCCGTCGACCAGTTCGTTCTCGTCGAGCACGTGATGGATCGGCTGCGGCTTGCCGGCGGCGCCGAACATCTCATCCAGCGACAGCATGGCGTCGTTGCAGGGATGGTAGGCGTAGTGGCAGGTCGGGCGATACTGGACCTTGCCCTTCTTCGACCGCACGGTGAAGAAGTCGGCGATCGAGATCGACTCGTTATGCGTCACCAGCAGGCCGTATTGCGGGCCGGGCGTCGGGCACCAGCTGCGCACACGCGTGTTGGCGCCGGGCTGTTCCAGATAGATCGCCGCCTTGGAGCCGTGCTTGTGCTTCTTGCCGTTCTTCGGCATCCAGTTCTCATGCGTGCCCCAGCCGAGCTCGGCCGGCTGCAGGCCCTCCGAGATGAAGCCTTCGACCGACCAGGTGTTCCAGAACAAGTTCATCGGCTTCGGCTTCTTCGTGCGCTGGGTGTCGCGCTCGGCGATATGGATGCCCTTGACGCCGGCCTTCTTCATCAGCCTGGCCCAGGCCTCGCGATCCTCCTGCGGGGGCTCGGAAAACTCGAGACCGAGATCGGTGGCGAGGTTGACCAGCGCCTTCTTGACGAACCACGAGACCATGCCGGGATTGGCGCCGCAGGTGGAGACCGCCGTCGGGCCGCCGGGGTTGTCTTGCTTTTCCTTGATCATCGCCTCGCGCAGCGCGTAGTTGGTGCGGCTGGCATTGTCGGCCTCGGCGTTGAAATAGAAGCCGAGCCACGGCTCGACGACGGTGTCGATGTAAAGCACGCCGAGCTTGCGGCACAATTTCATCAGGTCCACCGAGCCGGTGTCGACCGACAGGTTGACGCAAAAGCCCTGGCCGCCGCCATTGGTCAAAAGCGGCGTGAGCAGCTTCTTGTAATTCTTCTCGGTTACCGCGTCCTGCATGAAGGTGATGCCGCGCTCGTCGAGCAGCTTGCGGTCGGTGTCGCGCGGGTCGATGACCGTCATGCGCGACTTGTCGAACTTGAAATGGCGCTCGATCAGCGGCAGCGTTCCCCGCCCGATCGAGCCGAAGCCGATCATCACGACGGGACCGGTGATTTCACCGTAAACGGGCCAGTTCTCATTCGCCATTTTTTCGCACACTCCTTCAAACACGCGCAAAGCCGGGGCCCTTTGCCCGACGGCCAAGCGCTACAACCACAGATCATTGTCATAAACCAGCGAAAAGCACCAATCGCCGGCCAGGCCAGCCTGGAACCTTGGTTAAGGCGTTCAGGCCATGCCGCTGAGGAACTCGACCAGCCGGTCGCGGTCGGCGGTCAGGCCCTTGTAGTCGAGTTGCTGCTGGTCGAGGGCCAGGAGCTGCTCCGCGAAGGAGGCCGCCAGCACTGCCCGGTCGGGATGGCGGATGAGCAGCTTGAGCGGATCGAGATGGATGCGGATGGTGAAGAGGATGTCGCGCGAGACGGGAAGCTTGCGCAGCGTCTGGCGTTCGACGCGAATGAAGGCATGGGCTTTGACGTCGCCGTCGGGGAAACGGCTCGGGCGGTTCGTGGCGCGGTCGATACGCTCGACATTGGAAAGCGGATGATAGAGCGCATCGTTGGCCTGGATCGACCAGTTGAAGCGCTCGACCGCCTGGCCCTGCAGGCCGTCGAACATGCGGTTGATGAGCTCGGCCGGCCGCGTGCCGGGGCCGAATCCAGGCACCGGTTCGTGGATCTCCTGCAGCGGCTTGCCGAATTTCTCCTGCAGCGACCAGGACGAAGGAAAGCAGAGCGACCCAGCGGCGAGCCGCCAGCCGCGCTCGTCGCGACGCATCAGGATCAGGTCTTCCTGAACGAGCAGCGAGGCCTTTGCCAGCGGCGCGTCGCGCAGGGCAGGAGGCAGCCTGTCGATCGTCCCCTCGAAACCGATCGGCTCGACATCCGCTCCGCTGCGGCGGTGCGTGCCAAGGTGAGCGGCTTCGAGATGCGCGACGAGCAGGTCCAGCACTTCGCGCTGAGCCTCGCTTGTGCCGTCCTCCTCGACGAACACCTTTTCCGGGATTTCCGCATAGAGCCGTTGCTTTTCGGCCAGATGCGGCAGCAGGAATTCATCGACCTCGATCCAGCGGTCGAAGTCGAGCGGCTTCAGCCCGATGGTGAAGAGTTTCGAGGACCCGTCATAAGGCGTATGTGTCGGCTGGCGGAGGGTCATGCCTGTTTGGGTGTTATCCAGTTTATGTCTCCAGGGCGATCAGCCAAGCCGCGCCGGGATCAGCCCGCGCAGCGAGTTGCCGACGAAGATCGCCTTCGCCGCCTTCAGATCGTCGAAGCTGTAGATCGCTTCCACGGCGCGGCCTTCGTCCAGAAGCTCGCCGCGCAATATTCCAGGCAAAAGGCCGCAGTCGAGGCGGGGCGTGGCGAGCGGGTCGTCGCCGAAATCGGCGAAGAGATTGGTAATCGTGCCCTCGCAGAGCTCGCCGCGCTCGTTGGCCAAAAGCACTTCGTCGGCGCGGGTGGCGAGATATTCGCTGCGCGCCTGCGTGTAGACTTGGCGCAGGCTTGTCTTGTGGCGCAGCAGCGTGTTGGCGGAATCGAGACGGATGCGCGCCAGCTGCAGCCGCCAGACCTTGCCGGCGGGCAGCGGTTCATAGGCTTGAGCGGCGGCTGCCGCTTCGCCATTGCGCTGCAAGGCAAGGCGCACGCGCATGGCAACTCGGTGTCCGCCGACGGCGCTGGAAAGCGCCTGGCCGATCCGCGCCGGATCGCAGGCGAAGCCGAGTTCGGCGGCGGACGCATAAAGCCTCGCGAGGTGGCGCTCGAAGCGCAGGAAGCCCGAGCCAGGTTCCCAGCGCATGGTCTCGATCAGCTCGAAGCCGGCACCGTTCCCGTCGCGAAGCGCGCTTTCAACAGACACTCCCGATACTCCTCGTCGGCGGTGGAATCGAAAACGACGCCGCCGCCGACATTGTAGACGGCCTCGCCGTCGGCAAAGAGCGAGATGGTGCGGATCGCTACCGAAAAACGCATCCTGCCGTCCGGCGCGATCCAGCCAATGGCACCGCAATAGACATCTCGCGGTGCGTCTTCCAGCTCATGCAGGATTTCCATGGCACGGATTTTCGGCGCACCCGTGATCGAGCCGCAAGGGAAGAGCGCGGCGAAGACCTGGCGGATGCCGATGTCCCGTAAAAGCCTTGCCCGCACGCGGCTCACCATCTGGTGCACCGTCGGATAGGTCTCGATGCGGAACAGCTCCGGCACGTCGAGCGTGCCGACTTCGCTGATCAGCGAGATGTCGTTGCGCAGAAGGTCGACGATCATCCGGTTCTCGGCCTGGTTCTTCTCGTCGTTGCGCAGGAAGGCCTTCAGCCGGGTGTCTTCGGCCTTGGTCGCGCCGCGCGGCGCGGTGCCCTTCATCGGATGCGTCTCGATCATGCCGTCGGCATCGATCTCGAAGAACAATTCGGGCGAGCGCGACAGGACGATCGGATCGCCGAGCGAGACCAGCGCGCCATATTTCACCGGCTGGCGTTCCGTCAGCGCGTCGAAGGCCGCAAGCGGATCGCCGGACCACTGTGCACGGACCGAGAAGGTCAGATTGCCCTGGTAGCAATCGCCTTTGCGGATGTGGTTGTGAAGGCGCGCGAAGCGGCCGGCATAGTCCTCGGCCGACCAGGCTGCGCGGGCATCGAAGATCGGGCCGTTGCTGGCTGACCCCCGTGACTGCGGGACCTCCTGCTCGTCGGGCGCATCGAAGACACCGAGACAGATCAACGGCGCGCGGCGGCCTTCGGGCAGCAGCGGCACCAGTTTCGGCTCGAGCAGGTAGCCGGCTTCGTAGGAGAAATAGCCCGCCAGCCATTTGCCGGAATCGGAGGCGGCCTGCGCCCTTTCAAGCGCGGGCGTGAACTCTTCCGCGTCGTGCGCGACGATGATCCCGCGCGGCCTGTCGAAGACCAGCTGACGAGCGGTCGCGTCATTGCGGAAGATGGCTGCGGGCAGGGACATAAGCCTTGGATACGGACAATTCAGTCGACCGCTCTATATGGGGGTTCGGCGAGGCGCAATCGAGGGAACGGCGTCGGGCGGCGCAAAGGCGGCTGGCCCAAAACAAAGACGGCGCCCATGGGGGCGCCGCCCTTACGCCAACAGGCGGATTGTTCAGCTGTTGCTCGCGGTTCCCGCGCTCGGGAACTGGCGGGCGAATTCGGCCTCGTCGCCGGCGGCCAGCAATTTCGCCTGCTCGATCCATTTTTCGCGCGCGATGCGGCCGTCGAAATTGAGCACCTCCTCGACGCGTTTGACGTCGGCGTCGGTCCAGGCGGCGATCTGGGCATAGGTGGTGACGCCCAGTCCCTTGAGCAGCTTCTCGTTGACCGACCCGATGCCGATGAGGCGGCGCAGATTGTCGGCCTTGCCTGTCGTCGGCGCGGCAGCATTCTTTGCCGCGGGGGCTGCCGCTTTCTTGGACGGAGCGGCCTTGGCAGTCGGCTTCGGCGCCGCCGCGGCCTTCGTTGCCGCCGGCTTCTTTGCGGCGGCCGACTTCGCCGGAGCGGCCTTTGCCGATGTCGATGCGGCGGGCGTCGACATCAGTGCCGCCGGCGCCGGCGCGGCGGCCTTGTCGGTCCCGGCCTTGGCGGCAGGCGCATCGCGCAGCCGGCTTTCGAGATCGGCGCGGGCACGGCCGCAGGCGTCTAGCTCGCCCTTCAACCGATCGCTGTCGGCGCGCAGCCTGTCGCGCTCGCCTCGTGTGCGGTCGAGATCGCCGCGCAGACTGTCGAACTCTCCGCGCAGGCGGCCCCAGATGAACCAGCCAGCCAGAATACCCACAACGAACGCCAGGAGCATGTAGAAGAAAGTGCTCATTTCCCTCTCCAGTCCGATCTGTCGGCCGAGGCCCGAGAAAGGCGAGCGCACGCCAAGGATCGTCAAAGGTTCCGTGGTTGGCGGAACCGCCGGCTTCAATCGAGCCATCGGCGTTCGGCCTTGTCCGGGGCCGACGGCCATCATCGCATTCGCCGTGGCGCCGCGACCGGCCATCTCTGGCCCTGCGCGATGCGGCTGAGCTTGAGGCCGGACGCTATCATATGGCTTGTCGAAAGCCAGTTGAAAAATGCGCCGGAGAGTTATTCAAGAACAGCTATTTAAAACTAGAATAGAGTCTTGCTAATATGCGTCTTGGCTAAACTATAGCTGCCGACGCATCCTTCGTTGCAGTTCACTTTTCGAGCGCTTCCAACTCGTCGATCAGCGAACCGATTACGCCAAGGCCGATCTGCCAGAAAGCGGGATCGGTGGCGTCGAGGCCGAAGGGCGCCAGAAGCTCGGAGTGATGCTTCGTGCCGCCGGCGCGCAGCATCTCGAAATACTTCTCCTGAAATCCGCGCTCGGCGTTCTGATAGACGGCGTAGAGCGAGTTCACCAGGCAATCGCCGAAGGCATAGGCGTAGACGTAGAAAGGTGAGTGAATGAAGTGCGGGATATAGGTCCAGAAGACCTCGTAGCCCTCGCGCAGCTTGATTGCCGGCCCCAGGCTCTCGGCCTGCACCTCCAGCCAGAATTCGCCCAGCCTGTCCGAGGTCAGCTCGCCGTTCTTGCGCTCGGCATGCACCTTGCGCTCGAACTCGTAGAAGGCGATCTGGCGCACGACGGTGTTGATCATGTCTTCAACCTTCTGCGCGAGCATGGCCTTGCGCTCGCGTTTGTCGCCGGTCTGCTCAAGCAGCGAACGGAAGGTCAGCATCTCGCCGAAGACGGAGGCGGTCTCGGCCAGCGTCAGCGGCGTCGAGGCCATCAGCGCGCCCTGGCCGGCGGCCAGCACCTGGTGCACGCCATGGCCGAGCTCATGCGCCAGTGTCATCACATCGCGCGGCTTGCCCATGTAGTTGAGCAGCACGTAAGGATGCACCGACGGCACCGTCGGGTGGGCGAAGGCGCCAGGCGACTTGCCCGGCCTGACCGGTGCGTCGATCCATCTGCGATCGAAAAAGCCGCGGGCGATTTCGGCCATGTCCGGCGAGAAGCGCTGGTAGGCGGAGAGCACCGTGTCCCTGGCGTCGTCCCAGTTGATCACCGCCTGCGGCGTCTCCGGCAGCGGCGCGTTGCGGTCCCAGTGGTTCATCACCTCCATGCCGAGCCAGCGCGCCTTCATCGCGTAATAGCGGTGCGACAGCCGCGGATAGGCCTCGCGCACGGCCGCGGCCAGCGCGTCGACCACTTCGCGTTCGACCCGGTTGGCGAGATGGCGCGAGTCGGCAATGTCCTGGAAGCCGCGCCAGCGGTCGGAGATTTCCTTGTCCTTGGCTAAAGTGTTGGTGATGAGGGTGAAGGTGCGCAGATTCTTGCGGAACGTGGCGGCGAGCGCCTCGGAGGCGCGGCGGCGCACCTCGCCATTGGCATCCTGCAACCGGTTGAGCGCCGGCTCAAGCGTCAGCTCCTCGCCGTCGACATCGAAGCGCAGGTCGGTCATCGTCTCGTCGAACAGGCGGTTCCAGGCGCCGCGACCGGTGACCGACTTTTCGTGGAACAATTGCTCGACACGGTCCTCGAGCTGGTAGGGCTTGTCCTTCCTGAGGTCGAGCACCCAGGGCCGGTAGTGGCCGAAGGCCTTGTCGGCGGCTAAAGCGCTCTCGATCGCCGCATCGTCGATCAGGTTGAGCTCGAGCGCGAAGAACAGGAGATGGGCGCTGGCGTCGGTCATCTTTTCCTGGACGTCGCCATAGAGCTTGGCGCGCTGCGGATCGGCGGTGTTGCCGGCATAAATGAGCCCGGCATAGGAGACGATGCGGCCGATCAGTTCCTCGAGCGCCTCATAGGTTTTGAGCGCCTCGCCGAGCCGGCCGGCGGCGCCGCGTCCGGCTTCTGCAGCAAGGGTGCCTTTCCAGCGGGTTTCGAAGGCGACGGCGTCGCTGGCCGCCTTGGCGATGTCGCGCTTCAACTCGGGCGCTTCCATGCCTGAGTAGAGATCGGCGAGATTCCATTCCGGCAGGTCACCAAGCCCCGCAGCACCCTGGCCGGACGTTGGCGCCGCAAGCCGCCGACCAAACATCATGCGCATCAACGATACCTTCTTAGAACCAAGGGGTCAGAATCAAAGGGAAAGGAAAAGCCGGTCAAATCCTAAGGAATTCGTTCACCGGGTTTTTTGAAACCTTATTTAGAACCCTGTGCCAAGATGATCCATGGGGATTTTCTCAGGCGGACAACTCAAACAGTCATGACAGGTTCCATACTCATAGTCGATGACGATCCGGTGCAACGCAGGCTGGTCGAAGCCGCGTTGACCAAGTTCGGCCACAGCGCGATCGTCACGGATGGTGGCGAGGCCGGCCTCGACGTGCTCGACGGGCCAAACGCGCGCGAGGTCTCCGTCGTCATTCTCGACCTTGTGATGCCCGGCCTCGACGGCATCGGCGTGCTGAAGGCGATGCGTGAGCGCGCCGTCAACATTCCCGTCATCGTCCAGACGGCCCAGGGCGGGATCGAGACGGTCGTCTCGGCGATGCGGCACGGCGCCTTCGACTTCGTCGTCAAACCGGCGTCGCCCGACAGGCTGCAGACCGCCATCTCCAACGCGCTCAAGGTGGAAGCCGTCGAGGACGAGGTGAAGCGCGCATCGCGGCGGCGCGGCGGCGGCCATCTCACCTTCAAGGATATGATCACGCGCAGCCCGGCAATGGACCGGGTGATCCGCCTCGGGCAGAAGGCTGCGGCCTCCAACATCCCGATCCTGATCGAGGGCGAGTCCGGCGTCGGCAAGGAACTGGTGGCGCGCGCCATCCAGGGCAGTGGCGATCGCCGCTCGAAGCCCTTCGTCACCGTCAATTGCGGCGCCATCCCGGACAATCTCGTCGAATCAATCCTGTTCGGCCATGAGAAGGGTTCCTTCACCGGTGCCACCGATAAGCACACCGGCAAGTTCGTCGAGGCGAATTCGGGCACGCTGTTTCTCGACGAGATCGGCGATCTGCCACTCGACGTCCAGGTCAAGCTGCTGCGCGCCGTGCAGGAGGGCGAGGTCGATCCGGTGGGCGGCCGATCGACCATCAAGGTCGATATAAGGCTGATCTCGGCCACGCACCGCAATCTTCTGCAGCAGGTCAAGGACGGCAAGTTCCGCGAGGACCTGTTCTACCGGCTGAACGTCTACCCTATCTTCGTGCCGCCGCTGCGCGACCGCCGCGACGACATTCCCTACCTTGTCCGGCATTTCATGGAAAAGGTCGCCCCAACCGATCCGCGCCGCCGCCTTGCCGGCATATCGGCCGCGGCGCTTGCGATGCTGCAGGCCTATGACTGGCCGGGCAACATCCGCCAGCTGGAAAATGCGGTCTTCCGCGCATCGGTGCTTGCCGAGGGCGATGTGCTGACCGAGGAGGAGTTCCCGCAGATCCGGGCGCAGGTGGAGGGAACGGTCAATCTCGGAACGGAATCGGCATCCGCCGTCGCCGACACGGTTGCGGATGCGCCCCTGAATGAGGACGAGGTTGCCGACACGACGGGGCCTTCCTTGTCCGACGGCGAGGCGCCAGCCAGGCCGCAGCCGCGTTTCGGAACGCTCCGTGCGCTCGATGAGCGCGGCAATGTGCGGGCGCTGGCCGACGTCGAACTCGAGATGATCAGGCTCGCGATCGACCATTACAACGGCCAGATGAGCGAAGTCGCCAGGCGGTTGGGCATCGGCCGCTCGACGCTCTACCGCAAGTTGAAGGAATATGGCATTGATCCCGAAGCTGGTCGCGTCGACCGGCTTGCCTCATGAGGAGCAAGCCTCGAACCAGCTTGCCTGCCTAAAATCCGAGTCAAATTGTCGCTTCGAAGTGAAAACGCAGGGTTTCCCAGCGGTTGGCGTTGCCGAGGATCACGTATTAACGCTAACGGTAACAGATCGTGTTCTGGCCGGAGCCGGATTCTTGATCTAAACCAGCGGTTTACCACGAAATACCGTGCATCATTTTTGACGGGATATCGCCACGGTGTTACCGCATTTCGGCTTCAATAAACGATGATTAACCATTAGGATCGATATTCGGATGTGAAAACCACGCATCCGTTTGGTCAAATCCGGGGACAAACGGCAGCCTGAAAGCCATTTGATTTGAACAAAATCGAACGACACAAAGACGGGCGGCATTTTTACATGAGCGTCTGGCCGAGGTGGCTGACGTTCGTGATTTTGGCCGTCGGGTTCCTGTCCGCGGCGATGTCTGGCGCCCGGGCTGAAGTTCGTACGCTCAAGCTCTATCACCTGCACACGCATGAGAAGGCCGAGATCGTCTACAAGCGCAATGGCCGCTACGATCCGGAAGGCCTGCGCAAGATCAACATCATCCTGCGCGACTGGCGCCGCAACGAGCCGACCAAGATGGATCCGCGGCTGCTCGACCTAGTCTGGGAAGCCTATCGCGAAAGCGGCGCGACCGACTATATCCAGGTCGTTTGCGGCTATCGTTCGCCGTCGACCAACGCCATGCTGCGCTCGCGCAGCCGGGGCGTCGCCGAGAAGAGCCAGCACATGCTGGGCAAGGCGATGGACTTCTACATCCCCGGCGTGCCGCTGAAGAAGCTGCGCAACATCGGCCTCAAGATGCAGGGCGGCGGCGTCGGCTACTATCCGAGCTCCGGTTCCCCCTTCGTCCATATGGATGTCGGCAATGTGCGCCACTGGCCGGGCATCAGCCGTCAGGAGCTGGTCAGCCTGTTCCCCAACGGCAAGACGCTGCATGTGCCGAGCGACGGCAAGCCGCTGCCTGGCTATGAGCAGGCGCTGGCCGCTTATCAAGCGCGTAAGGGCGCCGGCACGCCCAATATCGAACTGGCCAGCGCCGGTGGCTCGACCAAGCGGTCCGGCGGCCTGTTTGCCTGGTTCCGTGGCGGCGGCGCCGACGAGGCCGACGACGAGGCCGATGAAAGCGCCCCCGCGCCGCAGCAGAAAGCTGTGAAGCAGGTTCAGGTCGCGAGCGCCGCCACGGCCCGCACCAGCAATCTTCCGGGTATCGCGATCGTCGCGCCGAAGGATGCCAAGCGCGCCAGCATCCCGCAGATCGCGGATGATAGCGCCGACGATTCGCAGCCGCAGCAGGATACGCCGGAGACGATCATCGCCGCTCTGCCGCCCAAGGAAATCCCGCTGCCCGATTTCGCGCCGCGTCCGAAGGTCGATGTCGGCCAGCAGACGCCGCAGAACGTGCCGTTCGCCATGGCGGATGCCTCGGCGACGACGGAGCAGGCGGTTTCGACGGCACAGGCGCCCGTGCCGGACAAGGTGCCGTTCGGCGCAGCCAGCGCCGCCGAAGCCGCGAGCACCGATCCGGCGCAGGTGGCGGTCAACAATATCCCGCTGCCGACCTCGCGGCCTGACCGTTCGACGCCGGCCGAACCGGCGCCGAAGGACAAGAGCGTGCTTCTGGCGCTGGCCGAAACGGCTTCGCAGGACAAGAGCGCGACCGACGCATTCTCCGTGCTGCCGACCGCGCGGCCGCAGCCTGGTAAGCAGGATGAGGTCAAAGCGGTTCTCGAACAGGCCAATGCGACCGTCGCGGCCGATGGCGCCGGCGCCGAATATCAGCTCGCGTCGCTGACCGAACCGGAGCCGCGCTCCGCCTTCAACGATCCGTCAGGCGTCGATGCGGCCTCGCCGCGCAAAGCCATCGCCGCCCTGCCGGCCGGGACCGATCCAGCACAGGCGATCGGCGGCGGTGTGAAGACGACAGCCAAGGAAGGCAGGGCGTCCGCCCAGGACCTGAAGCCAGGGCCCAAGGCCATGGTGGTGGCGCCGCCTCCGCAGGCCGCCCGCTGGGCGCTGGGCAGCGGCGTCAACATTGCCTCTGTTTCCGACCCGACGACGGCGCCGCGCTATGCCTACAACATCGTGCACACGCCGCCGAGCGAAGTGTACACGGCCGGCTTCCAGATGGATGGCCAGGTGCCGGACGCAAGCCGCTTCACCGGCAATGCGGTAAAGTTCCTCTCGGTCGCACGCTTCCAAACGAAATAGGCGAGCCAGCGTGGCCGCCGAAAAGCCGCGTTGGCCCGCCAGCGCGGCTTTTGTTTTATGGCATTTGGCTCGCCTGCACTTTCCCGCTTCGTCTAATGGTAGGACAGCGCCCTTTGAAGGCGTGAATCGTGGTTCGAATCCATGAGCGGGAACCAGACATGGCAATAGCTCAATCGGCGTTCCGTGCGCGCATGTTCACGCCAGGCTAAACTTCCAGCGTAGCCGCTTCGCCCTTGACCAGGAGCCGCGCGGCGTCGCGCGCGGGCGGCAATCCGAACTGGCGCGCATATTCGCGGCTGAACTGGGAAGCGCTTTCGTAACCGACAGCGAAAGCAACCTGCCCGGCGTTGCCCGGTTGCGCAATCAGCAGATGGCGCGCTTCCAGCAGGCGGAGCTGCTTTTGATACTGGATAGGGCTCATTGCCGTCGCCGACTTGAAGTGCCGATGAAATGCGGCGTTGCTCATATGCGACAGCTCGGCCAGCTGCGTCACATCGATCGGCTCGTTGTAGTGCGCGCGGATCCAGGCCGTGGCGCGGCGGATCTGCGACAGGCGCCCGTCGGCGCGCGCGAGCTGGCGCAGCTTTTCGCCTTGCGGGCCTTGCAAAAGCCTGAACGCGATCTCCCGTTCGAGCATGGGCGCGAGAACAGGAATCTCGGCCGGCTTGTCGAGCAGCCGCAGCATCCGGCGCCACGCATCGAGCAGCAAGTCATCGACTTGATTGGTCACGAAGCTATCGCCATCGATCGCCGGCTTGTGGTCGATGAGCAGGCCGGCGATCAGCTCGGTATCGATCGAGAAGGCAACGGCCATGTAAGGCTGCGCGACGCTCGCTTCGACCAGTTGGCTGGTGGCGGGTGTTTCAACCGCATAGACGAAATAGCTGCCGGCGCTGTAGACAAGCGTGCGGTCGCCGATCAGCACCGTCTTGGTTCCCTGCAAAACGAACAGGGTGGTCGGCTGGCAAAGCTCGGGCAGCGGCGGCGTCGGAACCTCGCTGCGGCCGATCGTAACGCGCGGGATAGCCGTCTTCGTCCGCCGTCCGCGCGCATGCCGGCCGGCGATCGCGATCAATTCCTGAAGCGCTCGTTCATCGTTGCAGCATTGCCGATCCCCTGCCGCCAAGCAACTAAGCGAGGCCGTGACGCGCACCTGGTCGCGAAGACGCGCAGCTGGGTGATGCGGAGGTGCGCAGTTGGTGACGCGAAGACGCGCACCTGAGAGGATTAGGCAAGAGCATGAGAGCTTTTGGCGCGCAAAGCGGCCCGGCTCCCGTCATCTCTAGGCCACCGAACAGGAGATATGGATATGACGACGAAGAATGCGCTGGTGACCGGCGCCAACAAGGGTATCGGCCTCGAGACCGTCCGTCGGCTGGCCGCCATGGGATTCAAGGTGTGGCTCGGTGCTCGCGACGCCGGGCGTGGCGAGACCGCTGCGCAAACACTGCGTGGCGAAGGGCTGGACGTCGAGTGGCTCGAGCTCGATGTCGCTAGCGACGAGAGCGTGGTGGCGGCAGCCGAAGCCGTCGCGGCGCGGGCGCCCGGCCTGGACGTTCTGGTCAACAATGCCGGCATTGCGTCCGGCTATGTCGAGGCGCTCGGCCCGGATGGCCGCTATGAGCGGCCGCCGAGCCGCGAGAATATCGCGGATATGAAAGCCACCTATGACGTCAATGTCTTCGGTCCGGTGCGGGTCACGCAGGCGTTCCTGCCGCTGCTCATGGCCTCGTCTGCTGCGCGGATCGTCATGGTGAGCAGCTATCTCGGATCGCTGGCGCGCGCGTCCGGCAATGGCCAGTCGCCCAATGCCATGGGTTATGGCAGTTCGAAGACGGCGCTCAACGCCGTAACACTGGCCTTCGCCCGGGAACTCGCGCCGCGCGGCATCATGGTCAATGCCGCCGCCCCTGGCTACACCGCGACGGACCTCAACGCGCACAGAGGCGGGCGCACGGTGCAACAGGCGGCCGAGATCATCGTGCGGCTGGCGACGCTGGCGCCGGGCGGACCGACGGGCGGTTACTTCGATGAGAACGGCGCGCTGCCCTGGTGAAAGCGCTGATTACGTCTTGAGCTTGCTCGCCTCACGCGCCAGCGCTTCGATCTCATCCCACTTGCCGGCCTTGATGAGATCGTCGGGCGCCACCCAGGAGCCGCCGACACAGATGACGTTGGGCAGGTTCAGATAGTCGGCCGCGTTCCTGGCCGTGATGCCGCCGGTCGGGCAGAATTTCACGTCCGCCAGCGGCGAGGCGAAAGCCTTCAGCGAAGCGATGCCGCCGGACTGCTCGGCCGGGAAGAATTTCAGGAAGCGCAGGCCGGCTTCGCGCGCGGCCATGATCTCGCCGGGCGTGATGGCGCCGGGCAAAAGCGGCACGGGGCTGTCCTTGGCCGCGTCAAGAAGCTCTCTGGTGATGCCCGGGCTGACGATGAATTTCGAGCCGGCGCGGGCTGCTTCGTCGAACTGCTTCGCATCTAGAATGGTGCCGGCACCGACCAAGGCTTCCTCGACCTCGGCGGCCACGCGGCGGATCGCTTCAAGCGCGTCGGCGGTGCGCAAGGTGATCTCGATCGCCCTCAAGCCACCGCGAGACAAGGCACGGGCGAGCGGCACCGCGTCCGCGACATTGACGATCTTCAGCACCGGGATGACCGGTTGACCGTTGAGAAGCGACAGGAGCTTTTCGGTCTTGCTGGTCATTTGCTGGTCTCCATCTCAATCGTTTAAACCGATTAGCAGAAGGGATATGCCAAGTCCACGAAGGGCGGCGTGTCGTGATGCCGCGTGGCCAGCTGCATATCGGTTGCCTTGAAACGGCTTTCAGCACGGTCTAGTGGCATGGCCATGACAACGACAACACAAAATCCGTTCCGCGTCGCCGCGCTCTATAAATTCGCGCGCCTCGACGGATACGAAGCCTTGCGCGCGCCGCTCGCCGCCTTCTGTTGCGGGCGCGGCATCAAGGGCACGCTGCTTCTGGCGCATGAAGGCATCAACGGCACCGTCGCCGGCAGCGAGGAAGCGATTGCCGCGCTTGTGGACCATCTGCAGGCCATCCAAGCCCTGGCCGGTCTGGAAGTCAAATACAGCAGCGCCGCCGAAATGCCGTTCCACCGCATGAAGGTGCGGCTGAAGCGCGAGATCGTCACCATGGGCGTCGAGGATATCCATCCGGCAACCAGCGCCGGCACCTATGTCGCGCCGGCCGACTGGAACGCGCTGATCTCGGACACCGACACCGTCGTCATCGACACCCGCAACGCCTACGAGGTCTCGGTCGGCACCTTCAAGGGCGCGGTCGATCCGAGGACCGGCAGCTTCCGCGAGTTCCCGGCCTGGGTGGAAGAGCACCGTAAGGAGCTCGAAGGCCGCAAGGTGGCGATGTTCTGCACCGGCGGCATTCGCTGCGAGAAGGCGACGGCCTATGTGAAGTCGCTCGGCCTCAAAAATGTCTTCCATCTCAAGGGCGGCATCCTGAAATATCTGGAAGACGTGCCGGCCGAAGAGAGCCTCTGGCAAGGCGAATGTTTCGTGTTCGACGAGCGGGTGTCCGTCTCGCATGGTCTGGCCGAGGGCGAAGCCGAACTCTGCCGCGCCTGCCGTCACCCGCTGACGGTCGAGGACCGGCTGTCGCCGAAATACGTGACCGGCGTTTCATGCCCGCATTGCTTCGAGGCGCGGTCCGATGCGGATCGCGAGCGCTATGCCGAACGCCACCGCCAGGTCGAACTTGCGCAAGCGCGCGGCGGCAAGCGCCATATCGGCAGTTAGAGCGGCGGGCTCCGCGACCGAAAAGTCGCCCCGTCATTGTAATGCCAAAGCGCGGAGCCTACGTCTTGCCGGTCCGAAACCCTGCCCGGGCGCATTCGGCCGGGCCAATTCTGGAGGCATTGATGCTCGACCCCAAGAAGCTGCTCGACGACCTTCTCGGCTCGCAAGTCCCTGGGACCGGCTCGACTGTCCGCGACAAGGCGGGGCAAGCGGTGCAGATGGCGAAGGACAATCCGCTTGCCGCCGGCGCGCTTGCCGCGGTGCTGCTCGGCACCGGGACCGGGCGGCAAGTCACGGGCGCTGCCATCAAGCTTGGCGGTCTGGCGGCCATCGGCGGCCTCGCCTACAAGGCCTACCAGAACTACAAGGCAGGCAAAGCGCCGGAGCAGGCGCCTTCATCAGGCGAGCCGGAGTTGCTGCCGCCGCCGGCCGACACCGCCTTCCATCCATCGCAGGCGCCGCAAGGCGAGGGCGAGTTCACGCTGACGCTGGTCAGGGCGATGATCTCGGCGGCGAAGGCCGACGGCCATGTCGACGACGAAGAGCGCAAGAAGATCGCCGACAAGCTCAAGCTTGCTGGCATCGGCGCTGAAGCGGAAAAATTCCTGCTTGCCGAGCTCGAAAGCCCACTCGATCTCGACACGCTGGTCGCCGGCGCCAAGACCGATGCGCAGAGGCTCGAGCTCTACACCGCCTCGCGGCTTACCATCGACCCCGACACACGCGCCGAGCGCGGTTATCTCGACCTGCTCGCCGGCCGCCTCGGCCTGCCGGACGCTCTGGTCGATCATGTCGAGGCGACGGTTTCGGCGGCAAAGGCGCCCGCTGGCAGCGCCCCGAGTTCGCCTTGGTAAACGCCAGGGTTAGCGGGTGCGGTTGCCGTTAGTTTCTCGTTAACCCAGCAAGCGCATCATTCTAATCAGTCGGACCGGCTTTTCTTCCTCCCAAGCGCGGTTCAGATCGGGGCGGTCGCCAATGGCCGCCCTTTTTGTTGGCCTTTTCTTTATTGCCAACAGTGGCTTGCCATGACCCCAGGCATTTGCGATGCCACGTCTTTCCATGCATGACCGGAGGACGGCGATGACAGCCATAGTAGAGAAAACCGCCATCATTACCGGCGCCGGCACCGGCATCGGCAAGAGCGTCGCCACGGCGCTGCTCAAGGCAGGCTGGAACACGGTGTTCTGCGGGCGCCGCAAGACGCTGCTGGAAGAGGCGATCGCCGAGGCGGGCAAGACGCAGGCCAAGGCACTGGCCGTCGCTTGCGACATCAGCAAAGCCGAGGAAGTCGACGACATGTTCGAGACCGTGCTCGAGGCCTTCGGCCGCGTCGACCTGCTCTTCAACAATGCCGGCATGGGCTACAAGTCGACGCTGATCGACGAGATCCCGGTCGAGGTCTGGAACGATGTCGTGGGCGTCAACCTCACCGGCTCGTTCCTGTGCGCCCGCGCGGCTTTCGGCGCGATGCGGAGGCAGAAGCCGATGGGCGGCCGCATCATCAACAACGGCTCCGTGTCGGCCTATGCGCCGCGCCCGGGCTCAGCGCCCTATACGGCGACGAAGCACGCGATCACCGGACTCACCAAGACGCTGGCGCTCGACGGCCGACCCTTTGACATCGCCTGCGGCCAGATCGACATCGGCAACGCGCTGACCGAGATGGCGCAGCCGATGACCGTCGGCGTGCCGCAGGCCAACGGCTCGATCGCCGCCGAGGCGGTGATGGATGTACAGCGCGTCGCCGACGCGGTGCTGCACATGGCGAGCCTCCCGCTCGACGCCAATGTGCTGTTCATGACCGTGATGGCGACGAAGATGCCGTTTGTCGGGCGCGGGTAAGCGCCTGACGGGTCACTTCTTCAGAAACGCCTCGATCCGCTCCAGCGCGCGCAGGATATTCTCCTCGGAATTGGCGTAGGAAAGGCGGATATAGCCTTCGCCGAGAACGCCGAAATCGGGGCCGCCGATGAGCGCCACGCCGGCATCCTCCAACAGCGCCGAGGCAAGCTTCTTCGCCTTCCAGCCGGTCCTCGAGACATTGGGGAAGGCATAGAAGGCGCCCTTCGGCGTGATGCAGGAAATGCCCGGCAGTGCGTTCAGCCCTTCGACCACGATCTTCCTGCGATTATCGAAAGCGCGCATCATCTTTTCGACATCGTCCTGCGGGCCGTCGATCGCGGCGATGCCGGCATACTGGCTCGGCGCGTTGACGCAGGACCAGCAATTCACCGCCAGTTTGCGCACCTTGTCGTAGAGGTAAGCGCCCTTTTCGCCGTTCGGCCAGATCGACCAGCCCATGCGCCAGCCCGTCATCGCCCAGGTCTTCGACCAGCCGTTGAGCACGATCAGCCGATCGCGGATTTCGGGGAAATTGAGCAGCGAGCAGTGGGTCTCGCCGTCATAGGTCATGACATCGTAGATCTCGTCCGACATGATGGCGACCTGCGGGTGCTTCTCCAGGCCTTTGACCAGTTTCTCGATCTCGGCCCGCGGAGTGACGCCGCCGGTTGGATTGGCCGGCGAATTGAGAATGAGCAGCCTGGTCTTCGGCGTGATCAGCGCCAGCGTCTCGTCGGCCGAGAAGGCAAAGCCGTTCTCCTCGCGGATCGGCACCGGCACCGGCGTGGCGCCGGTGAACTCGATCATCGAGCGGTAGATCGGAAAGCCGGGATCGGGATAGAGGATTTCGGTGCCCGCTTCGCCGAACATCAGGATCGCGGCGAACATGGTCGGCTTGCCGCCTGGCAGGATCATCACATTCTCGGGCGACACCTCGACGCCGGTGGTGGTCAGCGTGCGGCGCACGACCGCCTCGCGGGTGGCCAAGAGCCCATTTGCCGGCGTGTAGCCGTGGTGACCGTCACGCAGCGCCTTGATCGCCGCCTCGACGATATGCTGCGGCGTCTTGAAGTCGGGCTGGCCGATGCCGAGGTTGATGATGTCGCGGCCCTGATGGGCAAGCGCGGTGGCCCTGGCGAGCACCGCGAAGGCATTTTCCTCGCCGAGCCGGTCGAAGGCCGCGATCGTGTGGAGCATTTTTCCCGTCCCTGTGGTTCTTTCTGTAGGCGAGCGTTTTTGTGACCGTCCGCCAGCAAAAGTCAAACGGATTGGAATGGCCGTGTCGGAAGATCTGAAGAATTGGCAGCCGCGCCTGCGGCCGGAACGCAAGGCGATCGAGGGACGCACCGTCAGGCTCGAGCCGCTGAGCGCGGCAAAGCATGGCGACGGCCTCTACGAGGCCTCCTCGGTTTCCGATGCCGGCGGACGTTTCGCCTGGCTGCCCGACTATCCGCCCGAAACCCGCGCCGCCTTCCAGCCCTGGCTCGACAAGGCGGAAGCCAGCGAGGATCCGCTGTTCTTCACCGTCATCGACAAGGCGAGCGGCAAGATCGCCGGGCGCCAGACGCTGATGCGCATCGACGCCAACAACGGCGTCGGCGAAATCGGCAACATCTATTGGGGTCCGCTGATCTCGCGCAAGCCGGCAGCAACCGAGGCGCAGTTCCTGTTTGCGAAATATCTCTTCGACGATCTCGGCTATCGCCGCTACGAGTGGAAGTGCAACAACCGCAACGAGCCCTCGAAGCGCGCCGCCGAGCGCTTCGGCTTCAAGTTCGAAGGCGTCTTCCGCCAGCATCTTGTGGTCAAGGGTGAAAACCGCGATACGGCGTGGTATTCGATCATCGACAAGGAATGGCCGGCCTTGCGCAAAGCCTATGAAGGCTGGCTCGATCCGGCGAATTTCGACAGCGAAGGCGGCCAGAAGCGGCGGCTTGAGGATTTTCGCGCCGACTTTGGCGCGTAGACCACGATCTCCGGAAGCAGGAAATGCTTGCGGCAGGTCAGACAGGAGTTTCGGCAATGGCGCATGACCACGCTTCGCACGATCATGGCTCGGCCGGTCACAGCCAAGCCGCCGGCCATGTGCATGGCTCGACCGACAAGAAGCGGGTGCTGATCGCGACCTGCCTGACCGCGGGCTTCATGGTCGCCGAGGCGCTCGGCGGCTGGCTGACCGGATCGCTGGCGCTGGTCGCCGATGCCGGACACATGTTGGCGGACGCCATTGCGCTCGGTCTCGCCTGGTATGCCTTCCATCTGACAGGCCGTCCGGCCACCGGCCGTCTCACCTATGGCTTCGCCCGGGTGAAGACGCTGGTCGCCTACACCAACGGCATCGCCATCTTCGTCATCGCGCTCTGGATCGTCTACGAGGCCTGGGGGCGGCTGATGAACCCGGCGCCGGTGCTCGGCGGGCCGATGCTGGTGGTGGCGGTGGCAGGCCTCCTGGTCAACATCGCGTCCTTCTTCGTGCTGCATGGCGGCGATCGGGAAAGCCTCAACATGCGCGGCGCCATCCTGCATGTGCTGGGCGACTTGCTGGGTTCCGCGGCGGCGATCGTCGCCGCCATCATCATCGTGGCGACGGGGTGGACGCCGATCGATCCGATCCTGTCGGTGCTGGTAGCGCTGCTCATTCTCTCGACGGCATGGTCGCTGATGCGCCAGGCAGCCCACGTCCTGCTCGAAGGCGTGCCGGCAAGCCTCGACCGCGACGTTGTCGCCAAGGACATCGAACGCGCGGTCAAAGGCGTGCGCGAGGTGCATCACATGCATGTCTGGTCGCTCGACGGGACCTCCAACATGGCGACGCTGCATGCCTGCCTGAACGACGGCGTCGATGCGCATGTGGCGGTGAGCGCCATCAAGAAGCGGCTTGCGGTCAAGCATGGCATCGAACATGCCACGGTCGAGCCCGAATTCGGACAATGCGCCGACAGCCATGACAAGCATGACCATCACCATGATCACGACCACGCGCATGGCGCGCCTGCCGATCGCCGGCATTATCATTGATCCCGCCGTGACGATGAAACTGAACAGCCTCGAACCGAGGACCTTCCGCTGATGGATCGTGACACAAAGAACGCGGCGATCGCCGCGGCGGTGATACTGCTCGTGTTCGGTCTCGCCGCCTATTTCCTGCCAGCCATCATGCTGGCCGCCGGCAAGGTGTCGACGGTGCTGGCGGCCGTCATCGCCGTGGTCTTCATGGTCGGGCTGTTCGTCGTCCTGTGGCTGCGCGGACGCAGCCAACGCAAGAAAGGTCTCTGAAGATGAGAATTCTGATCACAGGCGCGGCCGGCATGGTCGGCCGCAAGCTTATCGCGCGGCTCGCCAAGGACGGCATGCTGCGCGGGCGCAAAATAACGGCGCTCGACCTTCATGATATCGTGGCGCCGCAGGCGCCGGCGCTGGCCGGCGTCGATGTCCGGATTCACACCGGCGATCTGTCCGCGCCCGGCGCCATGGCGGCTCTCGTGGCTCCGCGCCCGGACGTGATATTCCATCTGGCGGGCATCGTGTCGGGCGAGGCGGAAGCCAATTTCGATCTGGGCTACAGGGTCAATCTCGACGGCACGCGCGCGCTGTTCGACGCGGTGCGCCTGGCGGCCTTCGCGCCGCGCCTTGTCTTCACCTCGTCGATCGCCGTGTTCGGCGCGCCGTTCCCTGATGTCATCCCAGACGAATTCCATCCGACTCCGCTCACCTCTTACGGCACGCAGAAGCAGATGAGCGAAGCACTGCTCGCCGACTATACGCGGCGCGGCTTCTTCGACGGTATCGGCATCCGGCTGCCGACGATCTGCGTTCGCCCCGGCAAGCCGAACAAGGCGGCGTCGAGCTTCTTCTCAGGCATCATTCGGGAGCCGCTCGCCGGGCAGGAGGCGATCCTGCCGGTGCCGCGCTCGGTTCTGCACACCCATGCCAGCCCGCGCTCGGCGGTGAATTTCCTCATCCACGCGGCCGAAATAGACGGCGACAAGGTCGGTCCGCGCCGCAACCTCACAATGCCGGGGGTCGCCGTCACCGTCGGCGAGCAGATCGAGGCGCTGGAGCGCATTGCCGGCGCTGCGGTCGCGAAGCGGATCCGCGAGCAGCCCGACGAGACCATCTGGGCGATCGTCAAAGGCTGGCCAACGCGCTTCGAGGCCAAGCGGGCGCGGGAACTCGGCTTCGCCGCCGAAAGCAGCTTTGACGAGATCATTCGGGCGCATATTGAGGATGAGCTTGGCGGAAAGATCGCCTGACGTCTATCGATACCAAGTGATGCCGGCCTGACCCGAAGCTCAATACAATTTGGGCACTGCCTGATCAGGCGCCGCCCGACAGGCCGGCCGACAGAAGCAGCAGGCCGACCAGGAAGATGAAGGCGGCGCCGCCGATCTCGACGATGGAATGGATACGGTTGCCGATGCGTCCGTCGCCGGCGAAATAGACCGCCCAATTTTTGGCCAGCACCGCGATCGTCGCCAGCGCCGAGACGGTGATCGCGGTACCGATCGACATCGCCAGCACCGACAGCAGCCCTCCCACCCACAGTCCGTTAAGCAGCGCGAAGCTCAGCACGATCAGCGCGCCGGAGCAGGGGCGGATGCCTACGGCGGCCACCGCCGACCAGGCGGTCTTCCAATCGAAGCGGTCACCCGACAGCATTGCCGGATCCGGGGCATGCGAATGGCCGCAGGTCTCGCAGACTTCGCCCGGGCCATGATCGTGGTGGGCGTGGTCATGCGCGGCGTGATGGTCATGCGCGCCATGATCGTGGCCGTGCGCGTGCGAATGGTCATGATGAACATGGTCATGATCGTCATGCACGTGCAGTGCATGGGAATGCGCGGCGTGTGCATGCGCATGAGCGTGAGAATGGCTGGAATGGGAATGCGCATGAGCATGCGAGTGGGCCGCATGCCCGCCATGCGAATGACCGGCATGAGCGGCTGACAGGCTGTAGGCGGGCGTCCTGCCGAACAGGCGCAGGATCGACGGACCGAGCTTGCGCCACAAAAGCCAGGCGCCGAACAGCGTCACCAGGACATAGCTCGAGATTTCCAGGAACCAGGCCGCGTCGGTCATCGAGATCGCGGTGCCGCGCAGCACGAAATAGGCAAGCATCATGACGACCACCGCCGTCAGGCCCTGCAGCAGCGCCGAGACGAAAGAGAGCATGATGCCGCGCTTCAGCGCCACTTCGTTAGCGACCATATAAGACGAGATCACCGCCTTGCCGTGGCCCGGACCGGCGGCGTGGAAGATGCCGTAGGTGAAGGAAAGCCCGATCAGCAGCCAGAGCTTACTGCCGTCCTGGCGCATCGCCTTCATGGCGGCGGCGAGCGAATGGTAGAATTCCTGCTGGCGCAGATTGATCCACATCAGGATATGGGCGAACGGGCCGGTGGTGGTGGGTGCCATGCCGTCATTGGTGCCGATGCCGAGCGAGCTTTGCGCATGCGCCACGACAGGCAAATGAGTGATCACCAGGGTTGCGGCCAAAAGGCCGAGCGCTAAGCGGATATTCGCGGGATGCCCCACAAATATCCGCTTAGATTCCCTTGTTTGTCGCAGGTTCCGATCGCAAAACCGTGAGACACTTTTGCGGAACCTGCTTACGCGCAGCGGTGGTTTCATCACCAAATCATCCTTCCGGCGGGCAGTTCAACTCGAGCTTGGTGGCGAAGATCTTGCTCATGTTGGTGCCTGTTGGATCGTTGAAGAACGCCTCCGTCAGGGTCTTCTGGTTTTCCTTGATCGCCTCGTCAGGATCGGGCCGGATGACCTTCTTGGTGCAGGTCGAGGGCAGGCCTTCGACGGCAAGGTTGGCGTCGTCGGTGAAGTCGATCGCCGTATAGAAGGTCGGATCGTAGACGCCGATGTCGACTTTGCCGACGAGCTTGATCGGGGTCTTCGGCTGCGATTCGAACAGGATGATCAGTTGGTCGTTCTCGAAGTTCGCCATCAGATGCGGCGGCGGCACCATCGGCACGTCCTTGCCGTCCTGGGTTACGAGCTGGAAGTAATTGAACTCGGCCAGCGAGGAATGGACGGTGTCGGCCACTTCCTTGAGCTCTTTGTCGTCGAGTTTCAGATCGGAGTTCTTGTCGAACTCCATCATCACTGTACTCGAAAACAGGTCGTCGAAGCGCCAAAGGTGGCGCAGCGCCGTCACACTTTGGTGATCCTGGCTGAGGATGACGTCGAGGCGCGCTTCGGCGAAGACATGCGGGTGGACTTCGGCCTGCTCGACCGAGGCGAACGTGGCCGCGAGGGCCGAAGCCAGCATGGTTGCTTGCCGTTTCAGATGCATTCCGGGCCGCGATTCCATCGACTTCGGGAGTGAGGACCCGAGAGTTAACATAAAGGGGGCGAAATTGGGACGCGGGTTATCACGCTGTGTCGCGCGTCTTGAACCACTGCACCAGGAAATCGACGAGGACCCTTACCTTGGCCGGCAGATAGCGGCGGTGCGGGTAGACGGCGAAGATGCCGGTGCCCGCCAGGAGACGATCGTCGAGCGCGGTGACCAGCTTGCCGGATGCGACGTCGGGGGCGGCGACGAAATCCGGCAGCATGGCAAAGCCCAGGCCGGAGAGCGCGGCGGCTCTCGCCACGATCGGGCTGTTGACCTCGATCGGGCCTGAAACGGCGACGCTGATGGAGTCCTCGCCCTCGCCCTTGAAGCGCCAGTTGGACAGCGAGCGGCCGTTGGTGTCGACGATGCAGGGCATGTTGGCGAGATCCTGCGGACGTGTCGGCTTGCCATGCTTGGCCATCAGCTCCGGCGACGCGCAAAGCCTGACCGAGAACGGCGCCAGCCGTCTGGCGATCAGCGAGGAGTTCTCCAGCCGCGAGATGCGCACGGCAAGGTCGAAACCTTCCTCTACGAGGTCGACGAAGCGGTCGTCGAGATGGATGTCGAGCACGATGTCGGGATGCTGCCTGGCGAAGTCGACCAGTGACTGGCCGATCGGGGCATCGGCGAAGGTGCGGGCGGCCGACAGCTTGATCCTGCCGCGAACGTCGCCGGAAGACTGGCGCACAGCCTCGGCGAGGCTGTCGACCTCGCGCACGATCTCGGAGGCGCGCTGATAATAGGCGTGGCCGGCTTCGGTCAGCGAGAACTGGCGCGTGGTGCGGTTCAAGAGCAGCGCGCCGAGCTCGTCCTCCAGCTCGCGCACATATTTCGACAAAAGCGCCTTGGAGCGGCCGATCTTGCGCGCCGCGGCCGAAAAGCCTTCCGCCTCGACCACGTCGATGAAGGCGCGCATGCGCGTCAATGTATCCATGGTCAGACCTTTCGTGCCGCGTCGAGAATCCTGCGGCCGAGCCGTATCAGGGCAACGTCGCTGCCGGAAGGGCCGAGCAGCGAAAGACCGAAGGGCGCGCCATCGACGGAGCCGATCGGCAAGGTGATCTGCGGAAAGCCCGAAAGACCGGAAAGGCACAAGAGATGCAGCGCCCTTTCGCGATAAGCCTGGAACTGTTCCGGCGTGCTGGCGGCAAGCGGTGCTGCGCCGGGAACGGTGGGCAGGACTAGAAAGCCGTTGTTGCCGAGCAGCGCCTCGAATTCGGCCCGGAACGCCAGGCGGCGCGCGGCTTCGGTGGCGGCAGTTTTGGCGTCGATGGTGCGGCCGAAGCCGAAACGCTCCTCGACGCCCGGGCTGAGCCGGCCGCCGGCCGCGATCCAGGGGCCATGCTCGCGCCAGGCCTCGAAGGCCTGCAAGCGGCGGAAGCACCAGTAAAGCTTGTCCGGGGAAGAGGCGAAGGCGTATTCGGTCTCTACCGGCTGGCCGATGATGCCGGCCGCCAGCGCCTTCATGCTCGCATATTCGGCGGCTTCCGCCGGACCGGTGACGAAGGCGTCAAGCCAGCGGATCGACAGCGGGCGGTTGAGCGGGTGCTGGTGCGGATCGCGGCCGAGCAAAAGCTTGCCGACCGCCTCGTAGGTCTCGATGTCGTCGGCGAACCAGCCGAACGTGTCGAAGCTCGATGCCAGCTTCATCGCGCCGTCGAGCGGGATGCGGCCATGGGTGGTGCGCAGCCCGATCAGGCCGCAGAAGCTTGCCGGCGCGCGGATCGAGCCGCCGGTGTCAGAACCGGTGGCGATGTTCGCCAGCCCGCCGGCGACCGCGGCGGCCGAGCCGGAGGAGGAGCCGCCGGTGACGCGGTCGGGCGCGGCGGGATTGACCGGGTAAGGGAAATGCGCGTTCTGGCCGAACAGCGAGAAGGCCAGCTCGTCGGTCTGGGTCTTGCCGACGAATCGCGCGCCGGCATCGAGGATCGTCTGCACCGCTTGCGCCGTGCGCGAGGCGGCGTGCGCCTCCTCGAATTTTTGCGGATTGCCGCAGCCGGTGCGGTAGCCGGCGACGTCATAGATGTCCTTGACGGCCAGACGCAGGCCGGCGAGCGGGCCCAATTCCGCATTCGCCACAGGCATTTGGCGCAGATCGAGGAAGGCGTTCAGCGGTCCTTGAGTTCCTGGCATCGTTCGATTTCCGGATACGGTTCGGCCAACATTGTTCGATGCCAGAAATTTTACAACCTGGGCTGACGATTTTTATTGATTGTGAAACCCTTCGCTCTTATATCGCGCTTGCCCAAAGTCGCACGTGCCTGTGGGTGTCCGCCGATCCTCGAATGGTGAGGGCAATCGGTAAGGTAACTGGAGCCAACCCCCTCCAGTCGGTCAGTGGCCAACCACAAGACCGAGGACACCTTGAAGCAACGACGGTGCGGGCCTTTCTGGTTCTCTTCCGGTTGTCCAAAGACCGGGGTTACTAAAGAGGCACACCTTCATTGCCGGCAGTGCGGACGGGGTCTCCCATCCAAGCCAAGGCAGACAAAGCGAACCGAGGCCGGGCAAGGCCAAGGTTCACCGCCGCGAGACGGCATTTCATGGTTCCGGGGTCTCCACCGGCTGGTCCCATGGATTTTCCGTCCCGCCTTTGTCCACCGCGAGTTCGCGAGGCCGAGCGCCCGCGTTCCGCAGCCTTTGTGCGCGCCGAAAGGCGCCAATGGAGAGACCTCGATGGCCACTCAGCGCATCCTTGATTTCCTCGCCACCCGACGTCCGAACGGCCCTTGCCTCGTCGTCGACCTCGATGTCGTGCGCGACAATTTCCGCGCCTTCGAGAAGGCGCTGCCCGATTCCAGGATCTACTATGCGGTGAAAGCAAACCCGGCGCCGGAAATCCTGCGCCTGCTTGCTGCGATGGGCTCGTCCTTCGACACCGCATCGGTCGCCGAGGTCGAGATGGCGATGGATGCCGGCGCGCCGGCCAACCGCATTTCCTTCGGCAACACCATCAAGAAGGAGCGTGACATCGCACGCGCCTACCAGCTCGGCATTCGCCTTTTCGCCGTGGACTGCGTCGAGGAGGTCGAGAAGATCGCTCGTGTCGCTCCCGGCTCGCGCGTGTTCTGCCGCGTGCTGACCGACGGCGAAGGCGCCGAGTGGCCTCTGTCGCGCAAGTTCGGCTGCGTGCCGGCGATGGCCGTCGACGTGCTGCGCCATGCCAAGGGCCTCGGCCTCGACGCCTATGGCGTGTCGTTCCATGTCGGCTCGCAGCAGACCGACCTGTCGGCCTGGGATCGCGCCCTGAGCGACGCCAAGACGGTGTTCGCGACGCTCGCCGAGGAAGGCATCGTCTTGAAGATGGTCAATATGGGCGGCGGCTTCCCGACCCGTTACCTGAAGGACGTGCCGGCGGCGCAGGCCTACGGCCAGGCGATCTTCTCGGCGCTGCGCAAGCATTTCGGCAACGCGCTGCCCGAGACGATCATCGAGCCGGGCCGCGGCATGGTCGGCAATGCCGGCGTCATCAAGTCGGAAGTCGTGTTGATCTCGAAGAAGGCCGACAACGACAATGTGCGCTGGGTGTTCCTCGACATCGGCAAGTTCGGCGGTCTCGCCGAGACCATGGACGAGGCGATCCGCTATCCGCTGGTCACCCGGCATGACGGTTCGGAGACCGCACCTTGCGTGCTCGCCGGCCCGACCTGCGATTCGGCCGACGTGATGTATGAGAAGACGCCTTATCCGCTGCCCTTGTCGCTGACCATTGGCGACGAGGTGCTGATCGAAGGCACCGGAGCCTACACGACCACCTATTCGGCGGTCGCCTTCAACGGCTTCGAGCCTCTCCGATCCTACGTGATCTGAGCGGTTCGCAAGAACCGCTCAGATCGACCGGCGCGGGCGCCTGTCGCCCGCCCGGGCTCGCTTGTGGGACAGATCTCCGCTCGTGAAGGATCGCGGACATGGACATTGCAGATTTCATCGTAGAGGGCGCAGCACGCCGGGTAATCTCCCCCCTTGAGGGGGAGATGGCCGCGCAGCGGCCAGAGGGGGTCGTCTCACATAGATCTCCAACGCCGTTGGTTGTCGCAGAAGGCGCCGGCGCTTCACGCGCGGCGACCCCCTCTGTCGCCTTCGGCGACATCTCCCCCTCGAGGGGGGAGATTGCGCGCGCCATTGCGATCGTCGCCGAATGCGCCGGTGACATGCAGGCGCGCGAAGCGCTGCTTGACCGTGCCATGGGGCCGAAGCGCAAGAAGAAGTCGTCCGAGAAGCTGCGGCGCGGCCGCCGGCCTTCGGAGGGTCTGGCCTTTGTCGCCCGTGATGCCTCGGGCGCGGTCGTCGGCACGGTGCGGCTGTGGGATGTGAGGTTGGGCGAGGGCGGTCCGGCGGCGCTTCTGCTCGGCCCGCTCGCGGTCGAGCCGGGGTTGAAGAGCGGCGGCATCGGCTCGGCGCTGATGCGGCATGCAGTCGCGGAGGCCGCGCGGCTCGGCCATGGCGCGATCCTGCTCGTCGGCGACGCGCCCTATTACGGACGCTTCGGCTTCTCGGCCGACCGAACCGGGACGCTTGCCATGCCTGGCCCCTATGAGCGGCACCGGCTGCTGGCGCTGGAGCTGAAGGACGGCGCGCTGAACGGCGCCAAAGGCACGATCAAGGCGGCCGGCCGCAAGATCAAGGGACAGGCGCCGGGCTTCGTCGCCTGAAGCCCTTCGGTTCGACAGAACAGGAACGCCGCCCATCGGGCGGCGTTCCTGTTCAGCGAAGGATCAGCCGAGCAGCTGGCTGAGCGCCATGGCGACGGTCATGTCGCCTTCGACCTTCAGCTTGCCGGCCATAAAGGCCATGGTCGGGTTGAGGTCGCCTGCGATCAGCGATTCCAGATCGTCGAGTGACAGCTTCACGGTGCAGTCGGTCGGCGCATCGGTGGTCGAGACGGTCGCGCCGTCGATGACGATGACGCCGTCGCTACCGGTGTCGAACTTGACCGAATGCTCGAAACCCGCGCTTGCCACGCGCGACCTGATCTTGTCGGCAATCTCCTGAACGCCCATGCCGGTTCTCCTCGTTGGTTGCGTTGACGCGCACCGGCTTGTCGAGCCGCTGGGCGAGGTAGGCGCGCCGCGCCTGTGCGGTCGCCTGTCTCCGGTGCATATAGCTTCGGGTTGACGTAAACGTCAACGCGGTCACCGTGCGTCATGTCGCATCACCGGCAAGCGGGCAGCCGCCGGCTATCCCTGAAGGGCGATCAATGTTCAGTCTGGAAGGGCTTGGTCATCGCCGCCGCAGTTTCGCCGGCATTCTTGCGGCGGCGAAGCGCGTTGTCGCGGATATCGTCCTTGGAGAGGAAGTTGACCTGATCGATCAGTACCTCGTGCACCAGCTCGACGCCGACGCGGGCGTTGATGGTGTCGCGGATCGACTTGCGGAAAGCGTCGAGATCGATCGATTCCTTCTTGGTGAAATCGATCTGGGGGTTGGAATAGAGATAGGAATAGACCTGATCGGTCATCAGCGCCTGCGCCGGGACCGACAGCTTCTTTATCTGTTCCGGCTCGACCGTGTAGACGAGCTTGGTGAGGAAATAGCCGTCGATCGTGCCGTTGCGCAGCAGCGGCACCGAGATCATGTCGGTCTTGACGTAGTCAAGGCCGCCCAGCATCGGCTTCGGCGGTTCGGCCGTGCCGCGCTGGCCGGCCGCCTGGAAGGAATAGAAGACCGCGCCGAGCGTCACGGCGCAGATCCACAGCGCAGCGGCGATGAACTTTATCACCGGGTCTGTCCTTGCGCCTCGATCATCTCAATCAGGCCCGCGCCATGCCGAACTCGCCGGCCGAATAGGTGCCGTCGGTGTCGGCACGCTGGATGGCGTTCCTCAAAAGCGTGGCGACCTCGTTGACCGCGTTGAGATGGGCAAGGATCGCCGCCTCGTTCCTGGCCAGCTTCTGGCGCAGCCGCAGCAGGCCTTCGCGATGCTGCTCGAGGAACTCGATCTCGTTGGCGCCCTTCAGGGCGCGGTTCAGCTCGTAGAGATACCGGCTTTTGCGCGCGTTCGAGGCCTTGAGGTCATAGGCCGTTCCGCCGCGGATGCCGGCGGTCTCCTCGTCCACGACTTCCTCGATGCGGCCGATGATGGCGGCTAGGTTGCCGGGTCGTGCGGCGGCGGGTGCCTCCATCATGTTGGTGCGTGCGGGAAGGTTGGAAAGGTCCGTTTGGTCGGCCATGTAGGTCCCTAGATCTTGATGTCCGTTTTTATGGTCGTTTCGTCGCCGGTCATCGACCGTGCGGCTTTGCGCTCAAGCTCCTCGATCATCGAGGTCGAAAGCCGGGTTTGCTGGTCGAGCTCGGCTTTCTGCGGTCCGCCGGCAACAGGACCGACCGGCACCTTGTGCTTGCCGTCGAGATAGTGGTCGGCGAGCATCGATCGGGCGATGCCGATGCCGCCATGGGCGGCCATGACATCGGCCACCTTTTCGGCGAGCTGCGACTTCCACATGTCGCCCGCCAGGCCCTTGCCGTAAACACCCTCGGTGTCCTTGGGCATCATGTTCTGGATGAAGGTGGTCAGCACCATCGCCTCGAAGCGCTGGAACTTCTTCGCCGGATTGGCGGCTTCCGCCTTGTCGGCCGTTGCGCGCGAGAGAATGGAGCCGGCATCGACCGTCGCGGATGGATCGACAGAGAAAGGCGCCGAGGTGCCATTCGCCCTTCTCGCGAGGGCCGCGCGCGCGGCCTCGACATCGGCCGGCTCCGCTGCGCGGGCAACGTCCATGACGATGTCGCTGGGTGGGGAAATGGCCAAGAAAGCTCTGCCTTTTGCCGGTTTTGTCAGTTGCACAATGACTCAAGAAGCTTGTGGCAGGCTTGCGGTGATTAGCCTTCGTCCACCCGCTTCTGCATGATCAGATCGAGCCGCTCGCGGTCGGAGCGTTCGCGCTCGTCGCGGCGGCGCTCGTCCTTGTAGGCGCGCTCGACCATGTTGGTGCGCGCCGTCGCAGTTGCGATCAGCGACACTTCCTGGCGGGCATTCCCGAGGTTCCGTTCCTGACGGCCGAGCGCGTCGGTGATGCGGCGGTGGTACATTTCCGGAAAGAGCGGACCCAGCGAGCTGTCGGTGTCGAAGCGCTCGATCAGCTCCTTGGCCTCCGCTTCGGCCTTGACGGCGGCGGCGAGGAAGCCGGCATGGCGGGTCTCGTGCAGCGCCTTCAACTGCTCCTGCACCTTGACCAGTTTCTTCAGGCGGTCTTTGCGCGCGGTCATGGCTATCTCGCCAGCGTGAGGTCGACGAAGCCGTCGACGAACAGCGACAACAGTGAGCCGACGGCGAAATAGAAGATGATCATGCCGCCGGCGATGACGAAGGGCAGCGAGATGAAATAGACCGGGATCTGCGGGGTCAGCTTGTTGACGAAACCGATCGTCAGATTGACCAGGATGGCATAGGCGACGAAAGGGCTGCCGAGCCGAATGACCAGGAAGAAGGCGTCCGAGACCATGTCGGTGACGTCGACCAGGGCGGCCTGCGGGTTGAAGAACACATTGACCGGAGCGACCTGGTAGGAGGCGACGAGCGCCTTGACGATCTCATGGTCGAAGTCGAAGACGAAGAGCAGAAGCAGCGCCGAGAACGAGATGATGGCGGCGAGCGCCGCCTGCGGCTCGGGCTCCTCGATCGCCGGTCCGCCCGAGCCGCCATAGCCGATCATCATGGCGATGGCCGAGCCCATGAAGCGCAGCGCCTCCATATAGAGCCTGGTCATGGCGCCGATCAGCCCGCCGACCAGCAGCTCGGAGACGATCATCGGCGCCAGGACCTGCGGGCGCGGATCAACGAACGGATAGATGCGGTCCCACAGGAAAGCGAGCAGGCCACCGGTCGCCGCCACCGAGACGAAGAGCCGGATCTGGATCGGTACCCGGGCGCTGGACAGGCCCGGCATCAGCATGAAGCAGGCGCCGATGCGGCAGAAGGCGAGGAAGGCGGCGATGACGACGCCTTGCGAGAGCGCGTTCACGAGATGGTCCCGAGCACCTTGATCTCGACGCCCTTGGCGATCTCGACATGGCTGAGAACGGGAAGCGTCGTGAACAGCCGCTCGATGATCATGCGCACATAGGGCCGGGCGTCGGGCGCGGTGACGAGCACGAAACGCTCGCCGGCCTCGAGATGCTTGCGGATCGCCTTGGTGGCGTCCTGGCCGAATTCCTCGAGCTGGCGCGGATCGATATCAAACTCGCGCACCTCGCCCTTGGCGTCGCGCTTGAGGCTCTGGTGGAAGGCGAGATCCCAGCGGTTGCCGAGACGCAGCACCTTGAGCATGCCGCCTTCAGAGAGGTCGCCGCAGATCTGCTGCGCCATGCGGATGCGCACATGCTCGACGATCTGCTCGGTGCGGCGCACATGCGGCGCGATCTCGGCGATGGCCTCGATGATCAGATGCAGGTTGCGGATCGACACGCGCTCGGCGAGCAGCAGCTTCAGCACGGCCTGCAGGCCGGGATAGGAGATGTGCGAGGTGCAGATCTCGTCGGCGAGCTTGCGGTATTCCGGATCGAGCCGTTCCAAGAGCGCCTTCATGTCCTTGTAGGACAGGAGCTGCGGCAGATTGTTGCGGATCACCTCTGAAAGATGCGTGAGCAGCACCGACATGTTGTCGGCGAAGGTGAAGTTCTCGCGCTTCAGGTCCTCGGCAAAGGTTTCGAGCACCGAGTAGGCGCGCATGCCGAAGGCCGGCTCGCGGATTTCTTCGCCGGGGATTTCCGGCACGCCGCGCGTGCCGAGCAGCACCATGATCTCGCCGACGCGCATCTGGTATTCGGCGACCACCGTGCCGTGCACCTTGATCTGGTAGCTCTTGGGCGGGATGGCGAAGTCGTCGGCGACGCGCACCTCCGGCACCACGAAGCCGTATTGCTGGGCGAATTTCTTGCGCATTTTCGACATGCGGAACACCAGCTCCTGATGCGCCACCATCAGCCTTGTCGAAAGCTGTTTGCCGATCAGAAGCTCGATCTCGGCGGTGACCAGCGAGGCCTTGACCGAGTTCTTCTCCTCCTCGACCTTGTTCGCCTTTTCCTGCGTCTTAAGGGCTTCGGCGGCGGCGCGTTCGCGGCTCTGGCGCAGCGGGATGATGTAGCCGAGGCCGGCCATGCCGCCGGCGAGCGCGAAGAAGGGGAACAGCGGCAGGCCGGGCATCAGGCCGAGGACGACCAGCAGCGAGGCGGCGACGTAGAGGGCGCGTGGATGCGCGCCGAGCTGGCCGAACACCGCCTGGTTGGTCGAACCGCGCGTGCCGCCCTTGGAGACCAGCATGCCGGCGGCGAGCGAAACGATGAGGGCGGGGATCTGGGTGACGAGGCCGTCGCCCACCGACAACTTGATGAAGACATCGGCCGCCTGGCCGAGGCCCATGCCGTGGCGCAGATAGCCGATGGCGATGCCGCCGACGATGTTGATGGCGGTGATGATCAGACCGGCGATCGCGTCGCCGCGGACGAATTTCGAGGCGCCGTCCATCGAGCCGAAGAAGGAGGATTCCTCTTCCAGCTCGCGGCGGCGCAGCTGCGCCGTCTTGTCGTCGATCATGCCGGCGGAGAGATCGGCGTCGATCGACATCTGCTTGCCGGGGATGGCGTCCAGGGTGAAGCGCGCGCCGACTTCGGCGATACGGGTGGCGCCCTTGGTGATGACGATGAAGTTCACCACGATCAGGATCATGAAGACGATGAGACCGATGACGAAGTCGCTCGACATCACCAGTTTCGAGAAGCCGGAGATGACATAGCCGGCCGCATGCGTGCCCTCATTGCCGTGCGACAGGATCATGCGCGTCGTGGCGATGTTGAGCGATAGCCGCAGCATTGTCGCGATCAGCAGCACGGTCGGGAAGGACGAGAAGTCGAGCGGCCGCTGGATCCACAGCGCCACCATCAGGATCAGCACCGAAAGCGCGATCGAGAAGGCGAGGCCGATATCGATGAGGAAGGCCGGGATCGGCAGGAACAGCACCGCCAGGATGACGACGATGCCGAGCGCAAAGAAAACGTCGCGCCCGTTCTTGGCTACCGCGCCGGGCACAAGTGTTTCGCTGATTGCCATGTCGTCCCCAGATCCAGAACCGCCACATAGAGGGCAGGCCCTCGACCGTAGCCTTCCAAGCTTGCGCGAAGGTGGGAGAATGGCTACGGCACCTGGCCACGGTCTTTGCGAAAGGAAGGCAGATGCTCCTGATCATCGGCACGATCCGGCTGCCGCCAGACAGGCTCGAACAGGCAAAGCCGGCGATGCTACGCATGATCTCGGCCAGCCGCGCCGAGCAGGGCTGCCTCGGCTATTCCTACGCACAGGATGTGCTGGATGCCGGCCTCATCCATGTCTCGGAAGCCTGGAGCGACCGCGCCGCGCTCGAAGCACATTTCAAGTCGGCGCATATCGCGCAATGGCGCGCGAGCTGGGCGGAACTCGGCATCGGCGACCGCAAGCTCACGCTCTTCGAGACGGACAGCGGCGCGCCGACCTGATCGGCTGAGCTATTTACGGCTGTGCCGCGTCCGCGGTCGCGACGGCGACCAGCCAGCGCCGTACGGCGCGTTCCTCCTCGGCGGAGAGGCCGGCGGTCAAGTCGGGCGCTGGCCTACACGATGGGCCAAATCTGGTTCGAAGCGCCGGGCGCGATCCATTCTTTCGCCGAGAATGCCAGTGCCACCGAGCCGGCCGAGCTGCTGGCGATCTTCGTCGCGGAGGACGACTGCGGCCCTCTCACCATCCCGGTAGCTGACTGAGTCTATCTCTTGGTCGCGACGACAAGTCCTTCGTAACGCTAATCCGAGCAACGCCAAAATGGCGCCATAAGCGGTCGGCATTGCGATTGCCACGCAAAGCCGCCGCGCGTATCAGGCACGGCAGCTGTTTTTCTTTCGCATACCGGCGAGCCGTCCCGTTGCCTGCCAGAAACGACCCACAAGTCTACGCCCGGCGGCTTCGCGCGGTGCTGATCAGTTCGATTCCCGTGCTCGAGGCACGCGGCATCGTGATCGTGCTGATGGCCGGCGTGGTCGGCGTCATCGCGGGCGCGGTGGTCACCGGCATGAGCGCGCTGGTGCAAGGCATGCATTACCTGCTGTTCGACGTGCAGCCGGGCGGCCGGCTTTCGGCGATGTTCTCGCTTGCCGACCCGGTGCAGGCGATGTTCCCGGCGATCGGCGGCCTGCTGCTCGGGCTTTCCGTCATCTGGCTCAGAAAGCGCAAGTTCCGCACGCCGGTCGACCCGATCGAGGCCAACGCGCTCTATGGCGGGCGCATGTCGCTCACCGACACGTTCATCATCGTGGCGCAGACGATGATCTCCAGCGGCTTCGGCGCCTCGGTCGGATTGGAAGCCGGCTACACGCAGATCGGCTCCGGCATTGCTTCCCGACTTGCCCGCGCCTTCCACCTGCGCCGCAATGACGTGCGCATCCTGGTCGGCTGCGGCGCGGCCGGTGCGATCGCCGCCGCCTTCGACGCGCCGCTGACCGGCGCCTTCTACGGTTTCGAGCTGGTGATCGGCATCTACTCCGTCGCCAATGTGGCGCCGGTGATGACGGCGGCAATCTCGGCCTCGCTGACGGCGGAAGTGTTCGGCGGCGTGCCGTTCCCGCTGGAACTGTCGGGCTTACCGAATTTGACCGCCAGCGAATATGTGCCGTTCCTGCTTCTGGGACTGCTTGGCGGGGCAGCCTCGATCGCCATCATGCATCTGGTGAGCATCGTCGAGCGCGTCTTCGTGCGGTTGTCGATCGACGCGTCGGCCAGGCCCTTCATCGGCGGCATCTTCGTCGGCCTGCTTGGGCTGGTCACACCGCAGGTGCTCTCCAGCGGCCATGGCGCGCTGCACCGCGAGTTCGCCATGAACTACGCGCTGCCGGTGGTGGCGAGCGTCTTCGTGATGAAGCTGGCGGCCTCGGCCATTTCGCTCGGCTCCGGCTTCCGCGGCGGCCTGTTCTTCGCCTCGCTGTTCCTGGGCGCTTTGCTCGGCAAGGTCTTTGCCGGCGTCATGGCGCTGACCGCGCCATCGGCCGGCATCGACCCGGCGGTCGCCGCCGTCGTCGGCATGACCTCGCTTGCGGTCGGCGTCGTCGGCGGTCCACTGACCATGACCTTCCTGGCGCTGGAATCGACCCGCGACCTGACGCTCACCGGCGTGGTATTGGCGGCCTCGATCATGTCGGCGATCCTGGTGCGCGAGACCTTCGGCTACTCCTTCTCGACCTGGCGTTTCCACCTGCGCGGTGAGACGATCCGCAGCGCGCATGACGTCGGTTGGATGCGCAGCCTCACCGTCGGCTCGATGATGCGCAAGGATGTCCGCACCATTCCTGCCTCGACCACGCTTGCCGAATTCCGCAAGGAGGTGCCGCTCGGCTCGGGACAGCGCGTCATCGCCGTCGAGCAGGCCGACCAATATGTCGGCATGCTGCTGGTGCCGGAACTGCACAGCGATCGCTCCGACGGCGATATGCCGGTGAGCGCGCTGGCCCACTTCAAGGACGCGGTGCTGGTGCCTTCGATGAACGTCCAGACCGCGGCCGAAACCTTCCAGCGCACCGGGGCCGAAGAGCTGGCGGTGGTCGAGGACTTCGACGAGCGCATCGTGCTTGGCCTGCTCACCGAAAGCCATCTGATGCGCCGTTATGCCGAAGAGCTCGACAAGGCGCGCCGCGATCTGTCGGGTGAGGGCTAGCCCTCTCTTTCAACTGAAGCCCTGGCTCGGCAGCCGCGAGGATGCGGCCCGACCGCGCAACCATGCCTCTTGCCATCTGTACAGTGACACTGTACAAGTTGTTCAGTGGAGGAACATGAATGCCCAAGGCATCTGGCAACGGTCGGGCGCAGGCGGCAAACGCCGCCGGTGCGGCCGCAACGCTTGCCCATCAGGCTCTGGGCATGCGGCTCAAGAGCCTTCGCCTTGCTCGCCGCCTTTCCTTGCGCGACCTCGCCGAGGCGACCGGAACCAGCGCCAGCTTCATCAGCCAGCTCGAGCGCGGCCTGACCGGTGCCAGCACGGCATCGCTCAATCAGATCGCTTCCGCGCTGGGAGTCAGCGTCGCGCTGCTGTTTGCGGAAAGCGCGGCTCAAAATCACCACGGCGTGCTCAGGCGCAGCGAGCGCCCAAGCCTGCCGCCCAGCGACGGCTGCCGCAAGATGCTCTTGTCGCGGCCGCCGCTCAGCGACATGGAAGTCTATGTCGGCGAGTTCGAGATCGGCGGCTCGACCGGCCCCGACCAATACACGCATGGCGACGCGCATGAGATGCTGATCGTGCTGCGCGGCATTGTCGAGGTCTCGCTCGGCGAGGCGCATCATGTCCTCGAAGAGGGCGACAGCGTCGAATACACAACGGCCACTCCGCATCGCACGGAGAACATCGGCAGCGGCCGGGCCGAAGTGATGTGGATCATCGCGCCGCCGACCTCAGCGCGCGCCGAGCTCGACCAATACACGACCTGGAAACCGCCCGCCGCCAGGTAACCGATCAAAACGCGGGCATGAATGGGAGAGTCATCGTTATGATGAAATCGAGATATGGCATCGGCGCCGTCCTAGCGCTCGGCGTTCTGACCGGCGCGGCCTTCGCGCAGGACAAGCCCGTGGCAGGCGAGGTGAAGGAAGGCTCGCTCAAAGGCAAGACCCTGACCTTCGTCTCCTATGGCGGCATCTATCAGGACGGCCAGACGGCGGCGCTGAAGGAGTTCGTCGACAAGTCCGGCGTCAAGCTGCTCAATGACGGTCCGACCGAGATCGCCAAGCTGCAGGCGCAGGTCGAATCCGGCAATGTCACCTGGGACGTCGTCGATACCGACGACCTTCCGCCTTACGTCTATTGCGGCAAGCTGTTCCAGAAGCTCGACCTGACCAAGCTCGACGTCTCGAAAATCCCGGAAGGCCAGGTCGGCGAATGCTCGGTGCCGGCGATGAACTACGGTGTCGTGCTGATGTACAACAAGGAGAAGTACAAGGATAATCCGCCCAAGAGCTGGGCCGACTTCTTCGACACCGAAAAGTTCCCGGGCGTGCGCGGGATCGACGGTTCGGGCAGCCCGGCCGGCGGCCTGCTCGAACAGGCCTTCAAGGTTGCAGGCGGCGATCCGAAGGCGATGACGGTGGCCGATATCGACAAGGCCATCGATGTGGTCCGCAAGCTCGGTCCCGACACCATCTTCTGGAAGACGGGCGCTGAATCGCAGCAGCTCGCCGAATCCGGCGAGGCCGACATGCTGATGATGTGGACCGGCCGCGCCATGACCGCGGTCAAGAACGGCGCCAAATACGCACCCGCATGGCAGGATTGGCTGGTGGTGATGGACCAGATGACGATCCCGGTCGGCGTCAAGGACACGGATGCCGCTTACGCGCTGCTCAACGCCTATCTCGGCAAGAATGCCCAGGAGATCCTGACCGAGAAGACCTCCTACACGCCGATCAACAGCGAGGCGCAGCCCAAGGTCGACGCTTCCGTCGCCGCCTTCCTGACCAACACGCCGGAGCGCCAGAAGCAGGGCTACAAGCAGAACTTCAAGTTCTGGGTGCCGAACTTCGCCGTGGCGCAGGAAAAGTGGTCCGCGCTGATGGCCGGCAACTGACCGGCTGAGAGAGGCGAAGTCCGTGAGCGCGCTAGAACCGACGACGCCCTCCGCCCCGCAACGGGCGGGCAGGGCATGGCGGCCGTACGCGCTCACGCTGCCGGCACTCGTGCTGCTGGTAGCCGTCATCGGCTACCCGCTGCTGACCATCGTGCTGCGCAGCCTGTCTGAGCCGCAATGGGGCCTGCAGAACTACGCCTGGTTCTTCGGCGCGCCCGTCAACCTGATGGTGCTTCAGCGCACCTTCACTATCTCGGCCTGGGTGACTGTGGTCTGTGTGGCCTGCGCTTATCCGTACGCCTATCTGATGACGGCGGTCGGGCCGCGCGTGCGGCTCGTCCTGGTGCTTTGCGTTTTGATCCCGTTCTGGGTGAGCGGCGTGGTGCGCACGCTCTCCTGGGTGATCCTGCTGCAGGATTCCGGCGTCATCAATTCGCTGCTGAGATCAGCCGGCTTCGACGGGGTCCGGCTGATCCGCACCCAGACCGGCGTGGTGATCGGCATGGCGCAGGTGCTGCTGCCCTTCATGATCCTGCCGCTCTATTCGGTGATGAAGGGCATCGACCTCAGGCTGGTGCAAGCGGCGCGAAGCCTGGGCGCGCGGCCGTCCCGCGCCTTCTTCACGGTCTACCTGCCGCTGTCGCTGCCGGGCGTCTATGCCGGCGCGATCATCGTCTTCATCCTGGCGCTGGGTTTCTACATCACGCCGGCGCTGCTCGGCGGACCGCGCTCCACCATGCTGTCGACGCTGGTGCAGACACAGGTGCTGAGCCTTCTGCAATGGGGACGCGGCGGCGCCATGGGCGTGGTGCTCCTGGTCGCGACCTTCGTCTTGCTGGCGCTGGCGGCCCCGGTGATGCGGTCCAGGCACCGGGAAGCGGGGCGACGCTGATGGAGATGAAGCCGCTCACCCGCCTCATCCTCGGTCTCGTCTGCCTGCTCGTGGCGATCTGGCTGGTGGCGCCGACGCTGGTCGTCGTGCCGATGTCGTTCAACGAGAACAAGTCGCTTGCCTTTCCGCCGCAGGGCTTTTCCTGGCAGTGGTACCAGAACTTCGCCACCAATCCGGAATGGTCGACCAGCTTTCTCAACTCGCTCAAGGTCGCTTCGCTGGTGGCGGTGCTGGCGACGGTGCTCGGCACGCTGGCCGCCTTCGGTCTCGACCGCATGAAGGCGCGTCCGGCCAATCTCTTGCGCATGCTGATGCTGACGCCGATGGTCGTGCCGGGCGTCGTTCTGGCCATCGGCATCTATGCCGTCTATCTCGATGCGCAGCTCGTCGGCACGCTGATCGGCTTCGTGCTGGCGCATACCATCCTGGCGCTGCCCTTCGTGCTGATCGCAGTCTCGGCCAATCTCGAAGTGTTCGACCGGCGGCTGGAAACGGCGGCGGCAAGCCTCGGCGCCGGCGCGCTGACCACATTCCGCACGGTGACGCTGCCGCTGATCCTGCCCGGCATCCTGTCGGGCCTGCTGTTCGCCTTCGCCACTTCCTTCGATGAGATCGTGGTGTCGCTTTTCATCACCAACCCCTATCTGAAAACATTGCCGGTGCAGATATTTTCCTCGATCACGCGCGACGCCGATCCGACGGTCGCGGCCGTCGGCACCATCCTTTTGTTCGCCACCACGATCCTGATCGGCGGCGGCATGCTCCTCCTTGGCCGCGAGCGGAAGGGACGCTTATGAACCCGAGAGCGGAAAATCGCGGCGCCGCGATCGACCTCGATACGGTCAGCAAGGCCTATGGCTCCTTCAAGGCGCTGGACGGCGTCTCGCTCAGGATCGAGCCCGGCGAGTTCATGACGCTGCTCGGACCGAGCGGCTCGGGCAAGACGACCACGCTCAACGTGATTGCCGGCTTTACCGATGTGACCAGCGGCAAGCTTTTGGTCGGGGGAAAGAGCGTCGTCGGCGTGCCCGCGCACAAGCGCAATATCGGCGTCGTCTTCCAGCACTATGCGCTGTTCCCGCATATGACCGTCGGCCGCAACGTCGCCTACCCGCTGACATTGCGCGGCATCAAGCAGGATGAGCGCAAGAAGCGCGTCGCAAGAGCGCTCGACATGGTCAAGATGGCCGACTTCGCGCATCGCTATCCGAGTGAGCTGTCGGGCGGGCAGCAGCAGCGCGTGGCGCTGGCCCGCGCCATCGTCTTCGATCCGCCGCTGCTTCTGATGGACGAGCCGCTCGGCGCGCTCGACAAGAAACTGCGCGAATGGCTGCAGCTCGAGATCAAGCGCATCCATCGCGAGCTCGGCACCACCTTCGTCTATGTCACGCACGACCAGGAGGAGGCGCTGGTGCTGTCGGACCGGATCGCTGTCTTCAATCGCGGGCGCATCGAGCAGGTCGGCACCGGCCGTCAGCTCTATGACGAACCGGCGACTTTGTTCGTCGGCCGATTCATCGGCGATTCCACCGTGCTGCGCGGCGCGGCGAAAAGCGACGGCGCCAGCACGGCGCTGACCATCGCCGGCGAGACGGTCAGCGCGCCGCGTCGGCTCCCGGGCGAAGCCAATCCGGTGATGCTGCTGCGGCCGGAAAAGCTTGCCATCCGTCGACCGCGGCAGGATGCCGCCGGCACGAACCGACTGTCGGGAACGATCGCCGAGGCGATCTATCTCGGTTCGGGGTCGAAATATGAAGTAAAGCTCGGCGACGGCTCGACCGCGATCGTGCGTTCGCCGCTCGCCGGCGAGAGTTTTGGCCTCGGCGAGAAGGTCGAGCTGTGCTTCGACGGCGTCGATGCGAAACTCCTGCCCGACGACAGCACGGCCGACACCACGCTCACCTGATCACCTCTTTGTTTTAACGCAATTCCGGACGGAAAACCGTTTCACACTTTTCCTGGAATTGCTTTGGCGGAAACCATCCCATGCAAGTCAAGCGCAATGGCGACATCTCGTTCTGGTATGCGGATCTGGGTCACATCCCCGCGCCACGTCCATCTTTGCCGGGCGACATCGAGGCGGATGTCGCGATCGTGGGTGCCGGCTATACCGGGTTGTGGACGGCCTACTATCTGAAGAAGGCGAAGCCATCGCTGCGCGTCGTGCTCATCGAACGCGAGTTTGCCGGCTTCGGCGCTTCGGGGCGCAATGGCGGCTGGCTGTCGGGCGGATTCGGCTGGTCGCGCGAAAAGTATCTGAAGACCTCGACACGGCAAGGCGTCACCGCGATGCAGAAGGCGATGGCCGGCTGCGTCGACGAGGTGATCCAGGTCGCGACGGAGGAAGGCATCGACGCGGACATCCGCCGCGTCGACAATCTGACGGTCGCCACCAATCCGGCGCAGCTGGAACGCGTGCGCGAAGAATGCGAGACGATCCGCTCCTGGGATGCCGATCCCGAACGCATCGAGCTGCTCGACGCCGAGGCGACCCGGGCGCGCATCAACATCCGGAACGTCATGGGCGGCTTCGTCATCCACGGCCAGGCGCGGGTGCAGCCGGCCAAGCTGGTGCGCGGGCTCGCGGCGGCGGTCGAGCGCCTCGGCGTATCCATCTATGAGAAGACGACGGTCACTGCGATTGCCAAGGGCGTTGTGACCACGGATCGCGGCACCGTGCGGGCCGAAACCATCATCCGCGCCACCGAAGGGTTCACGGCCGGAATCCCTGGAGAAGAGCGGACATGGCTCGCGCTCAACAGCGCGCAGATCGTCACCGAGCCGCTGCCGGAAGAGCTTTGGCGCAAGATCGGCTGGGAGGGACACGAGCTGCTCGGCAACGCGGCGCATGCCTATTGCTATGCCCAGCGAACGCGCGAGGGGCGCATCACCATGGGAGGCCGCGGCGTGCCTTATCGCTACGGGTCGCGCACCGACGTCAACGGGCAGACGCAGCAGGCGACGATCGACCAACTGCACACGATCCTGACGACGCTGCTGCCGCAGACGGCTGGGTGCCGCATCGATCACGCCTGGTGCGGCGTGCTCGGCGTGCCGCGCGACTGGTGCACGACGGTCGGCCTCGACCCCGCGACGCGGATCGGCTGGGCCGGCGGCTATGTCGGACTCGGCGTGTCGAGCTCCAACCTGTCCGGGCGCACGCTCGCCGATCTCGTGCTAGGCCAGAACACCGAGCTGACGCGGCTGCCCTGGGTCAACCGCAAGGTGCGGCCCTGGGAACCGGAGCCGTTCCGCTGGCTGGGCGTCCATTCGATGTATCAGCTCTACCGCATCGCTGATAACCGCGAGGCTGCCGGGCTTGCGCATACCTCGAGGCTTGCTGCCCTGGCCGACAGCATAACGGGCCACTGACACTGGAGCCTATCTTGATCGATCTTTCGACTTTCCACGACCTCGCCAAGGCCGACATCGGCGCCTTTTCACCGAAACCGACCTCGATCGAAGGGGATCAGCTGGAGGCCGCCCGATCCTTCTTCCAGTCGCCGGACGGGAGCGTCGACATCGGCATCTGGGAATGCACGCCCGGCCGCTTCACCGCCGACCGCACCAACTCGTCGGAGATCTGCCACATCATCTCCGGCCGGGTCGAGGTGGGCCGCGCCGATGGCGAGATGCGCGAGTTGGGACCGGGAGACCTCCTCGTCCTGCCGCAGGGATGGAAGGGCGAATGGCGCATCCACGAGACCACGCGCAAGCTCTACATGATCCAGAGCGCCGGCTGATCCTTGATTCTTCGGCCTACGCTGTTTGCTGGAAGCATGCTTCGGACGACGTGCGATCAGTGATCGATCGGACCCTTCGGCGAGACAAGCGTCGTGCCAGCGGTGGTCGGACGCTCGATCATGCGGCGCACGCGCGGCGGGTTGACGCCGCTGTGCAGCGCGCGGATGCGTTCGCCGACCACGGCGTCGGCGTGAGTGGCGCGCCGGTTGTGGCGGATATACTCGACCCAGGTCGGCGTGTGGTAGTGCTCGATCCACACCGACGGGTTTTCGAGGTCGCGGGCCAAAGTCCAGTTGCGGGCGCCGTCACGGCGGCGGATGCGGCCGCGCTCGGCCATGGTCGCCAGGAATTCCGGCACGTCCTGCTCGCGGATGATGTACTCGATCATGATGGCGATCGGGCCGCTGCGCGGCTTGAGGTCGAGCGCCAGCATCGGTTCCTTGAAGCGGTTGAGCGGATCGAGGTTGAGCACCGTCTGCCGCGGCAAGGGTAGGACGAAGCCGATGGCGCCGCCGGCGAGCATCGCGATCGCCGCCGCGGTCAGCGCGATTTCCGCGCCATGCGCGTCGGCGACGACGCCCCAGATCCAGCTGCCCAGCGCGATGCCGCCGAAGGTCGCCGTCTGGTAGATCGACAGCACGCGGCCGACCACCCAGCGTGGCGTCGACATCTGCACAGTGACGTTGAAATGCGAGAGCGCGATCACCCAGCAGGCGCCGCCGATGAGCAGGCCCGCCGACGTCTGCCAGGCATTGTGGCTGATGGCGGCGTTGAGGGCGCAGAGCGCGAAGCCGCAAAAGGCCATGCGCACCATCGTCTCGCTCGACAGCAACTGCCTGAGCCGCACGCTGATCAGCGCGCCGCCGACCGCGCCGATGCCGAAGGCGCCGAGCATGATGCCGTAGGTCAGCGCGTCGCCCTTGACGACGTCGCGCGCCACCAGCGGAAGAAGCGCCAGCACCGCGCCGGCGCTGAAGCCGAAGGCCGAGCCGCGGACCAGCACCTTGGCGATGTTGGGCGACATCGCGACATAGCGCAGGCCGGCGCCCATCGCTGCGCCCAGCGACTCGCGCGGCAGGGTTTGCTCAGGCAGCGCCGGCTTCCAGCGGGCGAGCACGGCGATCAGGCCGATATAGCTGACGGCGTTGGCGGCGAAGGCGGCCGCGGCTCCGGCGGCGGCGACGATGACGCCGCCGATGGCCGGGCCGACGCTGCGGGTGATGTTGAAGCCCAGCGAATTGAGCGCGACCGCCGCCGGCACCTTGGCGCGTGGCACCATGTCGCCGACCGAAGCCTGCCATGACGGGCTGTTCAGCGCGGTTCCGCTGTCGATCAGGAAGGTGAAGGCAAGCAGCGTCCACGGCGTCATCCAGCCTCGCCAGGTGAACAAGGTCAGCAGCGCCGAGACGACCAGCATGAAGGTTTGCGCCACCAGCATCACCTTGCGGCGGTTGAAGCTGTCGGCGATGGCGCCGGCAACGAGCGCGAACAGCATGATCGGCAAGGTGGTCGAGGCCTGGACCAGTGCCACCTGATAGGGCGAGGTGGCGATCGTGGTCATCATCCAGGCGGCGCCTACGCCCTGGATCAGGCCGCCGAAATTCGACACCAGGTTGGCCGCCCACACGGCGCGGAAGATGCCGTGCCGGAACGGCGCCAGCGCGGAGACGCGTTCGCTTTCCGGCTCGTCGTCGATCATGATTGCGCCTTCGTCCGCTATGCAGGCTCGCCGCGCCCGAAGCGGCGGGCGACTCGCCAAAGAGTGCGACCCAACAACAGGATGGCAAAGGCGAAAATGCGTCGGCGAAGCTTTAAGCCAAGCATCTCGCCGGTCTGGACCAAGATTTCGCTAATTCGCGCCTTCCAACTCGGCCAGGTCTATCATCTCGCTGCCCTCGCAAAGCCCGAGCGCATGCCGACGAGGCGTCAGAAGCCGTGTTCGATGCGCTCGAAGATGACGTTGGTGAAGGCCGAGATCTGGCTGCCGATGAACGGACCGGTGAGCGCTACCACGAGCATGATGGCGACGATCTTCGGCACGAAGGTCAGCGTGATTTCCTGGATCTGGGTCAGCGCCTGGATGAGCGCTATGCCGATGCCGACTACCATCGCCACGAGCACCACGGGGGCGGAAGCGGTGAGAACCGTCCACACCGCGTACTGGACGATATCGAGGGCATCGGCCTCGTTCATCGGCTGTCCCTTATGCGACCGGTTAGGCGGCCGGCTTGATCGACACGCCCGCGCCGACCGGAACCTGGGTGCCGTCCTGCAGCACCGCGATCAAGCCGCTGCTGGAGAGCGTCACCGAAGCCACCGTGCCGGTGGTCTTGCCGTCGGCCGAGGTGATCGAGCGGCCGATGAGCGCGTCGGCCTGCGACAAGGCCGAGGACTGCATGATCTGGTCAAGCTTGGTGTTGGTCTGCACCGACTGCTCGACCTGGGAGAAGGTCGCGAGCTGCGCGACATATTGCGTGGAATCCATCGGCTTGGTCGGATCCTGGTTCTTCATTTCGGCGATCAGGAGCTTCAGGAACGACTGGTAGTCCACCGCCGTCTTCGAGGTCTTCTGGCTGGCCTGGTTGGCGCCAACCGGGATCGTTGTCGTCATGTCCACGGCCATCCTATGCTCCTACAGCCAGTGCGCGCGGCGTTTCGGGAATGTCGTCATTGCTTTCGAGCGCCTTGCGCTCGAGCGGATAGAGCGCGCGGATCGCCTTCAGCGCCTCGTAGATCTCATCCTCGCCGACCATGCGGTCGATCTGCTTCAAGCTGTTGCAGATGTCCTGGTTGTCGAAGCTCGCGATCAGCATCGGCAGCGAGCGGCGGAACATATCGCGCGCCTCCGCGGCACCCGCCGGGTTGATCAGCATGATCTGCACGATGAAATAAAGCTGCCTGAGCGGCGTCGAGGCCTGGTCGGCCTGGATGACATGGCTTTCGAGCAGGAACTGCACATAGTTCATCAGCTCGATGGTGACCTTGCGGTCGACGCGGATGACCGCGCCGTTGATATAGATCTTCTCATTGGGCTTCAGCGAGATCTTCAGCGTGTTGGTCATTGGATGCCGTCTCGGATGATCTGGGAGACCTCGATCAATCCTTCGAAATTGTTGGTGCGGCCCTGGCGGATGTCCTCGGTCTCGCGCAGCAGCCAAAGGCCGATGGAGATCAGGTTGGCGCGCAACTCCTTGGGCAGGGCGTTGTCGCTGGAGCCGAGATCCTCGACGAAGGCGGTCCAGACGCGGTTGGTGAAGTGCAGCGCCTCGACCGCTTCCATCGTATCCGTGCCGACGGCGGCTGCCGCTGCCAGCATGTCGATCGAGCGGGTGAGCAGCTGCCGCTCCCGGTCCTTGGCATCGGCGACGGAGTCGGTCTGGATGTCGGCGTAGGAGAATTGATACATCGTCGGCGCTCTGGCGTTCCGGTTTACGTGTTCAAGTCAGATAGTTGAGCAGGCTGAGCTGCTGCAGACGCGCGGTCAGGGCGAAGGACGTCTCGATATGCTGCGTCAGGTCGGCGACGCGGGTCGCGGCCTCCGAGGGATCGACGCCCTCGAGATCGACGATATGCTTCTCGAAGAGGTCGACCTGGGTCTTCATGCGGTCGCTGGCGTCGGACACGCGCTGCTGGGCAATGCCTGTCTGAGCCCGTATCTGGGTGATGCCGCCGATGGCTTCGCCGACCAGCGCCTGCGCGCGGCTGACGACCGCGTTCCGGGCGGCCTCGCTGATGCTGCCGGTAAGCAGGCTGCTGACCATGGCGGACGCCATGGCGAGCTTGCGGATGCCCTGCTCGTTGGCGCTGACCGAGGTCTGGGTGGTTTCGTTGAGCGAGATGCGGCTGGTGATCTGATCGTCGGTGGCGCTCGACCAGTTGGCTTGCCAGCCGGCGCCCAGGAATTGCGGCTCGACCTTGGTGGTGATGAAGTCGTCCATCTGCGCGGCAGTGATGTTGGCTGCCGCCGGGTCGGTCTGGGCAAAGCCGAAATAGCTTGAGAAGGCGGCATCGAAGGCGGCCTTGGCCGGCGAGCCGGCGGCGTTGAAATCGTCGATCGGCTTGACGTCGGTGTTGGTGCCGGCAAACAGATATTCGCCGTTGACGCTGGTGTTCAGGATACCCGTCATCTGCTGCAGCGCCGAGGCGCCGGCGGTCTGCAGGATGCTGGTCGAGGAGTCGCCCGACACGCCGCTGGTCAGCGCCGACAGGAAGCTCTGCGCGGCACCGGCGATCTGGCCGAGCGAATCCTGGGTCGATGTCAGGCGCGCTTTGACGAGCGCGTTGGAATCGACGATCCCGTTCAGCCGGTCGAGGTCGCGCTGGAAGGTGACGGCCTGGGTCGTGCGGCTGCCCAGCGCCAGGCCGACATCGGCGACCGAACCGGTCTGCGATTCCTTGGTTGCCTTGATGAGGTCGGCCTGCATCTTCGCTTGCTGGTAACGCAGAGCGTTGGAGATGGCAGCAGAGGAAACGCCTGTCGCTTTCATGAATTATCCTACCGCGCTCATCAGGGCGTCCAACATGTCGCTCACGGTCTTCATCATATGCGCTGAGGCCTGATAGGTGTGCTCGAGGTCGAGTAGGAGGGACATTTCCTGGTCGACATTGACCCCGGTGTCGTTGGATAGCGCCTCGGCCGTTCGCGCGGCCAGCGCCTGCTTGCTGTCGGCATTGGCAGAGGCCTGCTGGCGCACGCCTTCGAACCAGCCGATGGCATTGGCCGCGTAGTCGGAGACGCCGGAGCTGGCGGCGATGCCGGCGGAGCTGTCAAAGGCCATTGGCTGATCGAGTTTGTTGCCGTAGCTGATCAGAAGGTCCGCATAGGATGCGCCGCCGGTGTTGACCACATAGGCTGCGCCGTTGGCGCCCCCGTCGCGCAACAGCGCGGGGTTGCCGCCGGCGCTCGGATCGAAGGCGGCGTTGACGCTGATCGTGCCGGCGAGGCCGTCGACCAGGGTGCCGGCGAACGGAATCGCCGGAGCGCCGGGCCAGGTGAACAGGCCGGCTGCATTGGGCTGCGATGGCGCGGTTTCGGCAAATGCCGTGACGAGGCCGCGCGCGATTTCGTCGAGCTGGCTCTGCATGGTCAAGGCCACGCCGTCGCGCAGCTTCAGAAGGCCCGCAAGCTTGCCGTCAGCGGTGGTGTTGTCGGCAGCGCCGGCCGAGACCGGCACGTTGTCGATGTAGACCGTGTTGCCGGGCGTGCCGGCCGAATAGCCGGACGACGGCGTGAAGGCCACCGAGCGCGGCACGGTCTCGAACAGCGTCGCGCCGTCTTTGGTGGTGATGACCATGTCGTTGTCGCCGCGCGTGAAGGTCGAAACCGGGACATATTCCGATATCTTCTTCAGGAGGGCGTCGCGCTGGTCGAGCGCGTCGGAGACGTCGGTGCCGGAACGGGTGCCCGAGATGACCGCCTTGTTGGCATCCTGGAACTGGCTGAGCAGCGAATTGAGATCGTTGATGGCGGTGGCGATCTGGCTGTCCGCCCGGGTGCGGAAATCCTGGATCGCCTGGGTACCGCTGTTCAGCGAATTCACCACTTGCTTTGCGGCGTCGACGACGCTGGTGCCGAGGTTCTGGTTCGAGGGCGTGGTGGCGTAGAGCTGCAGAGCTTTCTGCAGGTTGGCGATCGCGGTAGAGGGGGACGACGCGTTGTCGACCCCGTTGACCGACAGATCGAGCTGATCCATGCCGTTGTAAAGCGCGCTCTGGCCGCTCCATGCCGACAGCGCCGAGAGGTTCTGCCGGAACAGGAGATCATTGGCGACGCGCTGGATTTCCACCGCCCTGGCGCCGGGCGCCGTGCTGGTCACGACGGCGATGCGGCGGGTGTAGTCCGGGTTCGACGCATCGGCCACATTGCGCGATACGACGCTGGTCTGCTTGGACGTGGCCAGAAGCGCCGATTGGGCAATGCTTAGTGCGGAGGAAAGCGACATGCTGATCTTTCACGGGCGGCGCCCGTCGTTTATCTCTTCAGGTTGACGAGGACGTCCATCAGGTCCGAACCGGTCTGGAAGACCTTGGAATTGGCGGTGTAGCTGCGCTGCGCCGCAATCATGTTGGTCAGTTCCTCGGCGATATCGACATTGGAGTTTTCAAGCGCCCCGGAGACGATGGAGCCGAGCTTGCCTTCATTGGCAAAGCCGATGTGGACGGCGCCGGAATCGGTGCTCTGCACATAGACGTTGCCGGGCATGGCGGTGAGATTGTCGGGGCTCTGAACGTCGGCCAGCGGGATCTTGTAAAGCGCCTTGGTCGAGCCGTCCTCGAACTGCGCGTAGATGACGCCGTCCTGGCCGATCTGCACCTTCTGGATGGAGCTCGGCGCATTGCCGTTGACCTTGGCGTCGGCAACGGTGAAGCCGGTTCCAAGCTGCGTCAGCTGGGAGAGGTCGAGGTCCAGCGTCGAGCCGCCCGGTACCGTGAACGAGACGCTGTCGGGCGTGCCGGTAAGCTTGCCTGTCGTGGTGTCGAAGGTGAGGTTGGCTGATCCCAGCGCGCCGCCGGTATAGGGGAAAGAGGTGCCTGCGGTCGCCTTCGACTGATCGAAGACCGAGACTTCCCAGGTGCCGGCGCCGGTGTTGGTAAAATAGACGTCGAGCAGCTTCTTGTTGCCGAGATTGTCGTAGGCAACCAGCGAGGTTTTCGACGTGTATTCGGCGGTCGCGCTGTTGCTGGACGGCGGCGGGCCGGAGGGCGGCGTCGCGCCCGCCGGCAGGTTGCCGGAGAAGAGGCCCTCGGTGCTCGGCGTCGCCGTCATCTGCTGGTCGGAGATCTGCACCGGCACGAGGCCTTCGAAGCCGTTGGCGGTCGCGGCCGGGTCGCCATTGGCGTAGCTGTAGGCCATGAGCTGGTAACCCGCGGCGTTGACCAGCCGGCCTTGCGCGTCCGGAACGAACGAGCCGGCGCGGGTGAGGTAGGGCGTGCCGCCGGCATCCTGGACGACGAAGAAGCCGTCGCCGTTGACGGCAAGGTCGGACACCGAGGTGGTGTAGGTCATGACGCCTTGCGTGCTGACGGCCGAGCGGATCGTAGTGGTCACGCCACCGGAATTATAGGCACCCCCGGTTCCGGGCATGATCAGTGTCGAGAACTCGGCCGAAGAGCGCTTGTAGCCGGTGGTGTCGGAGTTGGCGATGTTGTCGGCCACCGCGGAGAGGCGGTTGGCCTGCGCGTTCATACCGGAAACGCCGGTGCGCATCATTCCGTAGAGGCTCATCGATGGATCTCCGCAGTGCCTTGGTAGCAGGCCATGAAATTAGGCCTCGTGTCTTGCGCGAGGCTGGCGCGAGACGTGCCTTGGGCGGCCATCAAAACACCAGCCGGTAGCCGAGGAACCTCTTGGAATCGATCGGGTCATGGCCGAGCTTCTCGCGCAGCTTCTTGCGCAGCTTCGAGATGTGGCTCTCCACCACGTTCTCCTCGACCTCCTCGTCGAAGATGCCGTAGATGGCGTTGAAGACCTGCGTCTTGGTCACGCGCCGGCCGCGGTTGCTGGCCAGATATTCCAGGATGCGCCGCTCGCGCCGCGGCAGCGGCAGCGGCTCGCCGTCGATCTCCGGATCGCGGCCGTCCATGAAGATGCGCATCGAGCCGACTTCGGTGTAGGCGGCTTCTTCGGAACCGCGACGGCGGATGGCGGTGATACGAGCGAGAATCTCGCGGATATGGACGGGCTTGCGAACGACGTCGTCGACGCCGCTTTCGAACAGCCGCAACGTATGTTCGAGCGAATGATGCTCGCTGAGCGCGATCACCGGCGCGCCGGTGCGGTCGCGGATCTGGCGCGGCGAGATCGCGCCCTCGCGGCAGTCGCCGATGAGAAAGGCCCTGACGGATCTGAGATCGGTGTCGGCGGCGGAACTCACCCATTCGCCGAATTCGCCTGGCGCGAAGCCGGCTGTGGCCACTCCCTCGCGGTCGAAAAGTGAAGAGTAGCCCTCTGTCACGAGCTCCCGCTCGTCAACGATCACGATCATCGGCCCGCCCTCCGAATCAAATTCACTTGCCCCGTGCGGAAAGGGGTACCCGGCTCGGCGAATCCTGAAAAACCATCATTTCTTGTAACTATTTTCTTGGGAGTTTTTTTGGAGCCCGTAATAAAGGCGGTCCCGCAGGTGTATTCGCGCCGAACTGTCGGCTGGCGATATGGACGCCGGCGAGCATGCCGGCGAGGGTCGATCGATGTTCGAAGTTTGACAACTATTGATTGCAGAAAGCGCTGGCATTCGGCGTCCATTTGCCGAAGCCGGTGGCGACCATGTTGGCGATGACTCGGCAGACATAGACCTTCTGCGCCGGGTCGTTGTCGGGGCCGGCATGATAGCGGGCGACGGCCATCGACCAAGTCATATGCCGGGCATGCAGGCTCACCAGGAAGCGCGCCGCGTAGTCGACATTTTGATGCGGGTCGAGCATGTCCTCGACGCTGCGGAACTGCGCGCCGTGATAGCGATGGTTGATCTGCATACAGCCGAGGTCGATCAGCGTCTTGCCCTCGCGACGGGCATTTTCGAATGTGGCGAGCGCTTCGGTGCGGCTGCGAGGAAAGACAGCTTTTCCTTCTATATTCAAGGCATTAGGCTGAAGGCTGCCTTTCTTTCCGGTTTCCGTCAAGCCGACCGCATAGAGGATGCCGGCCGGCACGCCGTAGCGGTCGGCGGCACGCAGGATCTCCGGCTCGCAGGGATTGGCGGTGGCGCCGGCCGTGCCGACGGCGAAACTAGATATACATATCGTCGTCAGCACGCTCGCGAAGAGGCGAAGCGGCACGAGCGAATTCCTGTGCGCCATTGCCATCGTTCCTTCCCGGTTGCCGGTCGCCGCCCCCGCCGTTGCCGCCCGAATTCCCGGGCTGGAACGAAGGCTGGTCGCGGCCTGTCGACATCGGCATGCCGCCGCTTGCGTCGGCGCGGCCGGCCGCATGTGCTGCTATCGAAGGTTGCAGGATCGTAACCTTGTCGACATCGAAGCCGAGGCTGCGCATGGACTTGACGATGGTATCGCTGTCGGCGGTGAGACGGCGGTATGCCTCGTGTGTCTCAGGCTTCATCTCAATCGAAAGTTGCTCGCCTGAGAGCCGCAGGCTGGCGGTGACTGATCCGAGCTCCGAAGGGTGGAGTTCGATCTTCAGCACATGTGTCGGAACGGCAACAGAATTGGTCGTCTGCAAGCCCGCCGAGGCGCTTGCGAAGGCTTGCTGAACGCCCTTTTCGGAGGCAAGCGTGTCAACCAGCGCCGATGCCGTCTGGCCGATCGGGTTTTGCGCCGGCGCTGGGAAGCTCTGCTGGCTGACGACTTCCATGCGGGCGGCGGAAGAAGGCGGCTTGCCCGGTGTCTGCTGCGTAGCCGATTGCGATTGTAGGGAGGTCTTGGAGACGGAAGCCGGCCGCCAGCCTTGCAGCGATACCGCGCTGTCGGCCTGCGGTTCGTTCCCTTGTGCCGGCACGATTTTGCTACCCATGCGCCCCGGCATGTCGAGAGCCACGTCAGCCTTCACCGGCTTCTGCCCGAAGTCAGGCCCGTGATCTTCAGCCGCCGTCGAACGGACGGATCGCGACTGCGGCTCGCCGGAACCGTCGACCACCCTGCGCTTGCCCGGGCGCAGCGGCAATTCCAGCGATCCGCGCTCGCCGGCGCCATCGTCACCGTCGGCGGAACTCTTGCCGCTGGTGCCCGACGACTGCGCGAAATGCTTCATGTCGCTCAGCGCCATCAGCAACGGCAAGCGGTCTTGCAGCGGCGCGGAATCGTCGGCTTGCGCCGTGGAATCTTTGTCCGTCGTCGGCTTCGCTTGATGTGTCTGGGCGGTGGTCTTGGCAGACTTGCCCGCGGTTGCTTTCTGCGAGCCGGTTTTAGCCCGCGCGTCGTGATCGGGCTCTTGATTGCCGTTGTCGGCCGATGAACGCTTTGCGGGATGTGGGTCCGGCAATGCGAGCCCGGCCGCGGGCTTGTCCTGGGGCCGATCGGGCTTTTCCATCCCGTGCACCATCTCGCCGAAATTCTGATCGTTGTCCTTGCCGCCGGCGGCTTGCTGGCGGGGCTGGGTCGAAGCAAAGCCCGGCAAGGTCTGGCTGACGCTGGTCATTTGGGGGCTGCTCCGAGGAGTTGGTCGATCTGGTCGAGCTGACGGCGCGTGCTGGTCACCGCCGCATCGATCGGATCTTGCGCATCAGTCATCGTCGCCGGCGCGGATGCCTGCACCACCGGGGCGGCGTCGGTCGGTGCAGGAGCGGCCGCCGGCGTTTCAGCCGATGTTTGCGCCGGCTGCGGGACAGAGGCCTGCGCGTCTTTCGCTTGATCGCGCGGCGCCGGATCGCTCGCCGCGACCGCCGGATCGCGTGCCGCGACCGGTGGCTGGTCGGGCATCGCTCCTTCCACCGCAGGCAAGTCCGCATTGGCCGAATCGGCCGAGGCTTCCGCCGCGGATTTCGCATCCTCGCCTTTTGCGGCGGTTGCCGGTGCAGCGTCGGCTTTCGCGGCCGCTTTCACCGGTGCCATCACTTCGCCCGCGACAGCCTGCGCGGCGTCGAGCAGGTCGCGGTCGCCTTGCGAAAGCTTGCGACGATCAATTTTGCCGAGCTTGGCACGCACTTCGTCGACATTGGCCGACGTCATGGTGGAGAGGCTCGAATAGAGCTGGGTGCGCGGGTCGTCCTGGTTGCCATTGCCGTTGCGGCCCAGCTCCGCCTTGGCAGAGGCGAAAGCCGAGAGCTCCGTCATGCCGTCGATCGCGGCGCGGCGCGCGATGCGGAGGTAGATCACCTTCTCGCGCTCGGGATCCATCATCGAGGTGATGTCGGCGATCTTGTCCTGGCTGATCGCCATGTGCAGCGTGATGACGCCGGAAACGAAGGCGTCGGCGAACTGGCTGGCGTAAGGCGAATAGAGACAGGACGCGACATATTGGGTCGAGGCGAGCGCGAAGCGGGCGGCGTCGCCCTGCGCGGCCGCGATGCCGACGGAGCGGCGGAGCGCAGCCTCCTCGACCAGCGTGCCGGGGCTGAGCAGGCGCGCCTCGTCGAGCAGCCTAAGCGCTGCTGCCGGGTCGTCGGTCGCAAGCAGCGAGCCCTTGACCAGCGCCAGGAAGGCGCCGAGGTCGGCGGGCACGACCATCGGATCGATCGGCTTCAGCGTTTCGATCGCCTCGGCCGGCCGTCCGTTCAGATAGGCGACAACGCCCTTGGCGATGGCGAGGCTTTGCGGGTCGGTCACCGCGCGCGAAGCCGCCGCCGCGACCGTCACCGGATTGCCGCCGCTCATGCCATAGACGAGCAAGGCGCGGAAATTCTTCGGCTCCTTGAAATCCTCGGCATTGGCGTTGCGCATCCGGGCGTCGATCATTTCGAGGAGCTTCGCCTGCATCGGCAGCGCGGCATGATCGCCGCCGGCAATCCGGTCCTGGACCAGCTGCAGCGAACGCACCAGCTGATAGGGCTGCAGCGCGTCCTGCGCGAAGGCCGCCCACGGCGACCCTGCGGCAAGCAATAGCAGCGCTACCGCGCAGCCGATGGCGCTCCTGCCCTTCATCCGCCGGCCGTCATCAGGATTTCGATGCGCCGGTTCGCGGCCGCCATCGGATCGGAGGCGATCTTGGGCTGCCGGTCGGCGAAGCCCGCGACCTCGGTGATGCGGCTTTCGTCGACGCCGCCGCGCACCAGCATGTAGTAGGCTGAATGGGCGCGCGCGGTGGACAGCCGCCAGTTGTCGTAAGTGTCGCTGCGGAACGGCCGCGCGTCGGTGTGGCCGCTGATAGTGATGGTGCCTTTCTTCTGGTTGATGATGTGGCCGACCTTTTCCATCGCCAGCACCAGCTCACGACGCGGCATGGCCGAGCCGATCTCGAACATGCCGAAATCCAGCTGGTCGGTGATCGAAATGACGACGCCCTTGTCGGTGGCCTCGACCGAGACGCCGTCGGCCAGCTTTTCGCCCGGCAGGAACGCCTTGGCGAGTTCCTTCTTGATATCCGCCGCTGCCTGTAGAGCGGCTTTGCTTGGCGCCTTGTCACCTTTGTCGGCGGTCTGCTCGGGTTCGGCCTTTTCCGCCTTCGCAGGTTCGGCCGCTGAAGCCTCGCGCTCGTCGGCTTCAGCTTTCCCGGTTTGGGCTTTCTCGGTCTTGTTTGCTTCGCCCGACAGCTTCCCGGCGTCGCCTTGCGCAGCTTTTGGCCCGCTCTTGGCGTCGGTCTTTTCCGGGGTTGCCAGCGGCTCCAGCGGCGCGGCCGTCAGCGCAGGAGCGGCCGGAACGGCCTTCACCTTCGGTACCGCGACGGTGGCGACCTTCTCGCCGGGCCTGACCGGATCGCCCTCGATCCTGGCGCGTTCGGCGGTGGCCTCGGCGCCGGGCGCCGCCACCTGCTGCGACCAGAAATCCGGTGCGAACGGATCGCGATAGGATTCGCCGCCGGACGCGCCGGTCGCCGGACCGGCCGCCTGAGCGCCGCCTTCGCCCTTGGCGCTGACGTTCTGCATCACGCCCGTATCGGCGGCGATCTCCGCCAGCACCGCGTAGGGATCGGCAAACAGCTTTTCGTCAGACAGCTGGGCATCCTGCGCCCCGGCCTTGGTCTGGCGGCGTTCGGAGGAACCGGCGCCGCCCTTGCCGTCATCGCCCGCTTTGGTCGCGCCCTGTTGCGGGTTGTCCGCAGTCAGCCCGACCTTGCTCGGGCCGTCGCCGAGGTCTTCCAGGCCCTTGCGGCTGGAGTTGCGGTCGATCAGCTCGACCGGGTTGAAATAGCTGGCGACGGCTGCCTTGGTCTGCTCGTTGGCGGCGTTGATCAGCCACATGACGAGGAAGAAGCACATCATCGCCGTCATGAAGTCGGCGAAGGCGATCTTCCAGACGCCACCATGGTGACCGTCGTCATGATCGTCGTGATTGCGCTTGACGATGATGATCTCGTGCCGGGGGTCGGCATGGTCGACGGCGCTCATGACAGGACCTCCGACAAGGACGCCGACCACTCGGCGACACGCGTCTCGAACACCGTTTCGTCAATGGTGACCGTCAGGTCGAAGCCCGGCGCCTCGCTGAAGTCGAGATTGGCGGCGCGGGATCCGAGCGCTGCCTTCAGCGGCTGGAACAGCGAGAGCGGTCCCCGGACACCGATGCGCACGGCCTCGCTGTCGGCGACCGCGGCGCTGATAACTTGCGAAAGCGCCTGCAACGAACGTTGCTGCAGGTCGTCGCTGAGAAGGCCGCCGACCATGCGGGCGACGGTTGCGCCGGCAAGCTCGGCAACGCGCCGCTCCATGGCTTCGATACGTGTGGCGACGGCAGCGCCGACGTCGCCGCCGAAGCTTTCAAGGAATGCTTTCGCCGCTTCATCATTGGCCCGTCGCTCGGCGTCGAGCTCGGCCTGATGGGAAAGCGCAAGGCGCGCCTCGAGTGCCGCCTCCGCCTCGGCCACAGCTTCGGCGATCAGCGCGCCGATGTCGGCCTGCGGCGGCGGCGCGGCCGGCATGTGTTGGACGTCGCGATCCTTCGGCGCCTGACTGGCTGCCGAGGTCCGCGACCCGAAATCGGGCAGGAGATCGAAGAGGGCTGCCGAAGCCATGGCCTAACCCACGGCTTCCGGGGCGGCAGCCCATTTGCGCAGGATCTGTGCGGTGCGCTCCTCGTTGAGATCGACCATGCGGGCAAGCCGCTCCTGCGGCGCCGGCCGGATCTTCTGGCGCAGGTCGTCGAGCGGGGTTGCGCCGGCGCGCGCGCCGGCCGGAGTCTCGGCGGTGATCGCGGCGACGGGTGCGTCGGGCGTCGGCAAGGAACGCTGCACGTCGTCGAAGCTTGGGCCGGCAATGGCAGCGGGCTTCGCCGACGCCGTCAATGCTGCGGCCATCGGCTTTAGGCCGAAGAAGGCGACCAGGAAGACGACGACGACGAAGGCGCCGGCATTGATCAGCGTGCCGGTATAGGTGCCGATCGAGGCAAGGATGCCAGGCTGGTCGATCGGCTCGCCGTCGAGGCCGTTGATGAATTCGACCGCCGACACGTCGATGATGTCGCCGCGCTTGTCGTCGAAGCCTGTCGCCGAGGCGACCATCTTCTGGATATCGGCGACGCGCTTGGCGATCTGCTCCGGGGTCGCGTCCTTGCCGAGGATGGTCTTCAGGCGATCCTGGTTGACGACGACAGCGATCGACATTTTGTTGACCGTGTAGCCGTTCGAAACGGTCGCGATCTTCTTGGAGTTGATCTCGTAGTTGGTGATCTCTTCCTTGCGATCGTTCTGCGAGGTGGATTGCGGTCCCTCGGTGGTGGTGGTCTGCGTCTCGGGCAGGTTCTGCTCGACACTGGTCGGGGTCGAAGCTTGCTTTTGGTTGCTGGCTTCGTTGGTCTTCACCGATTGCACCGAACGCTCGACGCGTGAGTTCGGATCGAAGATCGTCTCCTCCGTCTGGCGGCTGTCAGTGTTGACGTCGGCCTTGACGCTGGCGCGGAAATTATCCGGGCCGAGATAGGGTGTGAGCGCGCGGCGGATGTTGTCGCCGATGTGCGCCTCGACCGTCTGCTCGACGCCGAGCGTGCGCACGGCGCTCGTGTTGGACGGGTCGTCGCCGGCGGCCAGCAGGTTGCCGTTGGAATCGAGCACGGTGACCTTGTCGGCCGAGAGGCCCGGAACAGCCGCGGCCACGAGGTGGCGGATCGACAGGGCGCTCTTCTCGGCATCATTGCCGGCATAGCGGATGACCACCGAGGCGGAGGGCTGCTGCTCGTCGCGGCGGAAATTGGCGCGCTCGGACATGACGATGTGAACGCGCGCCGCCTTGACGCCGGAGATCGACTGGATGGTGCGCGCGATCTCGCCTTCCAGCGCGCGCACACGGGTGATCTGCTGCATGAAGGAGGTGAGGCCGAGCGAACCGACATTGTCGAACAGCTCGTAGCCGGCATTGGCGCTGGTCGGCAGGCCTTTCTCGGCAAGCAGCATGCGCGCCTGCGCGGTGGTGCCGGCCGGCACCAGCACGGATGTGCCGTCGGAGCCGACATCGAAACCGATGCCGGCATCGGCAAGCACCAGGCCGATCTGGTTGACGTCGGAACGCTCGAGGCTGACATAGAGCGTCTCATAGGCCGGACGGTTGAGATAGACCGACGCGATGCCGATGACGGCCATGACCAGGGCCGCGATGCCGCCCATGAGCGCCAGACGCCTCACGCCGAAGCTCTTCAAATTCGCGATGATGCTCTGGATCTGTTCCGGCACGATTCAACCGCTCCCAGCATGACTGTCCGCTGGAAGACTAGACCGCGAAGCTTGTGCGAGGATGATAGGCCTGCCGCCGAGGTCCAGCAAAGCGTCGATCCGGCATCTTGTCGAGAAACGAAAAGGGCCGTGCCCGAGGCGCGGCCCTTCGCTGGTCAGAATATTTCTGCCGCTTAGCCGTTCTTGAACAGCTGCAGGATCGACTGCGAGGAGCTGTTGGCGATCGACAGCGACTGGATGCCGAGCTGCTGCTGCACCTGCAGCGCCTGAAGGCGGGTCGATTCCTTGTTCATGTCGGCATCGACGAGCTGGCCGACGCCGCGGTCGATGGAGTCCATCAGGCTCTGGGTGAAGGTCTTCTGCAGGTCGATCGAGCTCTTGGCGGCGCCGAGCACGGTGGCGGCGTCAGTAAGCTGACTCATGACATTGTCGATCTTGGTGACCATCTGCGTGATGATGTCGTCGGTCACGCCCGTTGCCGTGATGTCGAGATTGAAGGCGGAGACGTTGTCGATCTTGACGGGCGTGCCCGACACAGCACCCTGGCCCGCGGTGTTGGCGGCGATGTCAGTGGCGCCGCCGGCGATCGAGGCCGCGTAAGCGGCATCATATGCCGACTGGTCCGCGGCGGTGGAATAGATCGAAGTCTTGCGATCGAGAATGCCCTGGTTCTTGACGGCCGTCGCGAGGCCGGAATCGAACAGTTTGGTGCTCTCGACATTGATGTCGATGGTGCCGAGCGTGATGGCGCCGGACGAGGAGCGATTGAAGGAGGAGACGATCTGTGCGTCGGGCTGAACGCCGTCATTGGCGGCCGCGACCTGCTTGGACGTCACCGAAAGATAATTCGAGCCGGAGAAGGTGGCGGCGTCGGCGAAGGATTTCATCTGCGCCTGCAGCGTGGTGATTTCGGTCTGCGTCTTGGCCTTGTTGGCACCCGATTGGCCGACAGCTGACAAAAGCTTGGTCTTGATCTGGCCGATCGTCGAAAGGACGTTGTTCATGCCGGTATAGGCGGTGTCGACCTTCGAGGCGCCGAGGCCGAGCGCATCCTGCACGGTCGACAGCGCGGAATTGTCGGAGCGCATGGTGGTGGCGATCGACCAGTAGGCGGCGTTGTCGGAGGCCTCGGAGACCCGGTAGCCGGTGGAGATCCGGGCCTGCGTCTGCTCGAGCGATTTGTTGGTGGCGTTGAGGCTTTGAAGTGCAGTCAACGCCGCAGCGTTCGTCATGATGCTCGCCAAGAAACTCGCTCCTTCTCAAAGCCGGCATGCCACACAGGCCGGGTCTCGACCTGCCCATCGGTTGCGATCGTGCCGGTCGGGCCGATTCGACAACCTAGTGATTGGTTAACCATACCTAGCGCGATATGGTTAATGGCCTGTTAAAAGTAGGCTTCGGAGAAGTTAAGGAACGAGGGTTGCGCGAGCCTTGAGCAAACGCAAATCGGGCCGCGCTTTTGGCGCGGCCCGACGCTTTGGTCCGGTCAGTATAGAGCGATCAGCCGCGGAAGAGCGACAGGATCGACTGCGACGAGCCGTTGGCGATCGACAGCGCCTGGACGCCGAGCTGCTGCTGAACCTGCAGCGCCTGGAGGCGGGTCGATTCCTTGTTCATGTCGGCATCGACAAGCTGGCCGACGCCGCGATCGATGGAGTCCATCAGGCTCGAGGTGAAGGTCTTCTGCAGGTTGATCGAGCTCTTGGCGGCGCCGAGCTTGGTGGCGGCGTTCGTCATGTCCTTCAGCGCGGCATCGACGACGTTCATCATCGCCTGGATCTGAGTGTCGCTTGCAGCGGTGGTGCCGGAGAAGATCTTCAGGCCGGCGACCGAATAAGTGTCGGTGGCGGCGGCAGCAGCGCCCAGGGTCGGGGCCGAGGCCGTGGTGACAGCGGCGCCGGTGGTGCCGAGGCGCTCTGTGTCGAGGATGCCCTTCGCGGTCGGGGCAGCGCCCGAGTCATAGAGCTTGATGCTTTCCACATTGACGTCGATCGTCGAGATCGAAACCGCGCCGGTGGCGCCGCGGTTGAACGCCGATACGATCTTGACGTCCGCCGCCGTGCCCGAAGCCGTCGAGACCGACAGCATGTTGGTGCCGGAGAACGTGGCGCCGTCGGCATAGGCCTTCAATTGGTTCTGAAGAGCGGCGATTTCGACCTGGGTCTTTTCCTTGGAAGCATCCGTCTGGCCATAGGAAGCGGTCAGCTTCTGCTGGATCTGGTTGATGGTCGAGATCGCGCTGTCCATGCCGGTGTAAGCGGTGTCGACCTTCGAGGCGCCGAGGCCGAGAGCGTCCGAAACGGTGGACATGGCCTGGTTGTCGGAGCGCATCGTGGTGGCGATCGACCAGTAAGCGGCGTTATCCGAAGCCTGGGAAACGCGATAGCCCGTCGAGATGCGGGCCTGGGTGGTGTCGAGGTTCTTCTGGGTGGCGTTCAAGCTCTGCAGCGCGGTCAGCGCCGAGGCATTGGTCATGATACTGGCCATGGCTACTCGTACCTATTTTTTACACGGAATTTTTTACATACCGGCATGTCCGGTATGACGGTGCGGCATCATGCCAATGACCGCTCAGTTGGGTCACCCGCCATCTGCGAGCGACTATGGCGGCAAGTTGCTACCAAAGACCTAAATCGGACGGTTAATCGAAAATAATGTTGGAAGACTTGCGTGCACCTTCCTCAATCCGTCGAGAGGTGAGGCGACACGCCTGCGCGCGGTCCGGCAGGAACGATCAGGTGAAGGATCGCACCAGGCTGCCGACCAGAAGGTTCCAGCCGTCGATCAGCACGAAAAACAGGATCTTGAACGGCAGCGATACCACTGTCGGCGGCAGCATCATCATGCCCATGGCCATGGTGACGGTGGCAACGATCAGATCGATGACGAGGAAGGGCAGGACGATCAGGAAGCCGATCTCGAAGCCGCGCCGGATCTCCGATATCATGAAGGCCGGCACCAGGATGCGCAGGTCGACGGTCTCGCGCGAGACGGTCTGGCCGCGCTCCCGGGCGAGGTCGGCGAAGAGGTCGAAATCCTTGTCGCGCACATTGTGCAGCATGAAGTCGCGGAACGGGCCGGAGATTTTCTCGAACGCCTCGCCCTGCGTGATCTGGTTGTTCATCAGCGGCTTCACGCCGGTGTTCCAGGCCTGGTCGAAAGTCGGCGCCATGACATAGAAGGTCATGAACAGCGACAGCGAGATCAGGATCAGGTTGGCCGGCGTCGATTGCAGGCCGATGCCGGCGCGCAGGATCGAAAAGGCGATGACGAAGCGGGTGAAGCTCGTCACCATGATCAAGAGCCCGGGCGCCACCGAAAGCACGGTGAGCAGGCCGAACATCTGGATCAGGTAGCCGACAGTCGTGCCGTCGGCCTTGCCGATGCCGCCAAGATCGAGCTGCTGGGCCGCCGCGACGGAGGTGGTGACGACGATGAGCGCCGTGGCTATGAGGAACTTTCTCATTCGAGCAGCATCGTCCTGACGAGAACCTTTTTGACGTGGCCGCCGCTGCGCAGCGCCGCGCGCTCCTCGAGATCGGCCTTGAGATGCTGATAGCCGCTGGCGCCCTCGATCTGGTGCAGCTTGAGGGTGCGCACGAATGCGAGCAGATCCTGATGGACCTGCTCGGCCATCTCCGGCGGCTGGGGAGCATCATAAAGCAGCGACGCCTCGAGCCGGATCCAGACGTCCGACGGCGAGGCGAGATTGGTGGTGATCGGGGCCAGTTGCACCAGCGTCGGTCCGGCGGCGGCCTTGCCGCCCTCGGCGGGTTTTTCGGCGGTGCCGGCGTTTTCCGGCGCCGCGGGCACCGGCGCCGGCGTTTCGCCTTGCTTGAGATAGCCGCCGGAAAGCCAGCCCATGCCGAGCGCAGCGCCCGTCATGACCAACAGCATGGCGAGCTGGATCACCAGGGAGGGTCCCTTCTTGGGCTGGACTTGCTCGACATTCGCCACGGCAGCGCTCTCCCGGCCCTAGAAAGGAAGAACCTGGTCGAGGACCTGCTGGCCATAGGCCGGCTGCTGAACCTCGCTCACACGGCCACGGCCGCCATAGGAGATTCGCGCCTCGGCGATGCGCTCGTAGGGGATGGTGTTTTCGGCGCCGATATCGGACGGACGAACCATGCCGGCGATGGTCAGCACCCGAAGCTCGTAATTGACGCGAACCTCCTGCGAGCCTCTGATCATCAGATTGCCGTTGGGCAGCACCTCGGTGACGACGGCCGCAACATTGAGCTCCAGGTTCTCCGAGCGCTTGATCTCGCCGTCGGCATTGGTCTCGGTGCTGGAGCTCAAGCCGGCGTCGCCCTTGCCGCTGGTGCTCCTGCCGTCCCATCCGAGCGTGACGTCATAGCCGAGCTTGCGCGCGGCGGTGCGGCTGCGGTCGTTCTGGTTCTTGAAATTGGCCTTGTCGTTGAGCCTGATGTTGACGGTCAGGATGTCGCCGGCGCGCAGCGCGCGCGGATCGGTAAACAGCCGGCTCTGGCGATCGTCCCACAGCGAGAATTTCTTCGGCCGCGAAGCAGGCGGTTCGGGATAGCTGTAGGGGCCGGAACCGCCTTCATCGATGCCGGAACCGACCGGCGACAGAGCGGGTTCCCGGCCGATCTCCTTGAAATTGGTGCCGCAACCGGACAGCGCCGCAACCGCGACGAGGACAAGGAATTGCAACTTCATGACGGATCAACCCTTCGCGCCGCGCTGGCCATGATGCCGGTGAGCGTCGCCGCCGCCTTCTGGTCCATTTCGTTCAGGATGACGCCGGCCTTGCGCGAATCGAGCTTCATCAGGATGGCGGCCGCGAGCTCGGCATTGACCATCGCCAGACGTTCGGCGGCCGCATCGGGCTTCATGCCGGCATAGATCTTGACGACGCCGTCCTCCGCGCGCGCCAGGAACACTTCGCGCCGCTTCAGCCATTCCTCGTACTCGGCCCGCTTCGCCTCCAGCGCCTTCATGCGCTCGTCGATGCCGGCCTGCAGCTGCTTCAATTCCTCGGCCTGAAGAGCGTAGCGGCGGTCGCGCGCGGCGTCCGCAATGTTGGAGCAGAAGCGCTGGACCTCGCTTTCGTCGGGCGCCTTCCCGGCCGCGAGCGCGGCCGGCTGCGCCGGCTCCCTCTCGCGCGTGAGTTCGGCCGGCTGGAGCGGGGCCTGCCCGCCAGGCAGCACCTGCCGAACTTCCTCAGCGCCGACGGAAGCGCCGCCAAGCAGCACGGCCGCTGCCGCGGTGGCGATCATTGTGAGGAGGCGACGTGTCTTCGAGGAAAAAAGCGCGATCATCGGCGTGCCTATTGGAGAACCAGGTCGGCCTGCAAGGCGCCGGCCGATTTGATGCCTTGCAGGATTGCGATGATGCCGTCGGGCTTCACACCGAGGCGATTGAGGCCGGAGACGAGCGTTTCGAGGTCGGGACCGTCGAGCACGGCAACGCGCGCGTCGGGCCGGCTCGCTTCGATGGCGGTGAAAGGCTCGACAGCGGTTCGACCCCTGGAGAACGGCTCCGGCTGGACCACCTTCGGCGCTTCGGTGATGCGCACGGTGAGCGTGCCGTGGCTGATCGCTACGCGCGAGATCCGGACATTGCTGCCGATGACGATGGTGCCGGTGCGCTCGTCGATGACGACGCGGGCAGGGGCATCGGACTCGACGACGAGGTTTTCGATCTCGGCATAGAAACGCGCGGCGGAGACATTTGTCGGTCGCCTGATCTGCACGGTGCGGGCATCGCGCTCGGCGGCGACGCGCATGTCGAAACGCTGCGAGGTATAATCGTTGATCGCGTCGGCGATGCGGATGGCGGTCGAGAAATCTGGGTTGCGCAATTGCAGCGTCAACACGCCCTGGTCGTCGAACTCGGCCGGCACCGAGCGCTCGACGATGGCGCCGTTCGGCACGCGGCCGGCGGTGGGCACGCCCTGCGTCAGTTGTTCGGCCTGACCCTTGGCGGTGAAGCCGCCGACGATCACCGATCCCTGGCCGACGGCATAGATCTCGCCGTCCGCCGCCTTCAGCGGCGTCATCACCAGCGTGCCGCCGGCGAGCGAGCTGGCGTCGCCCATCGAGGAGACATCGATGTCGATGCGAGCGCCCGACTGGACGAAGGGCGGCATGTTGGCGGTGACGATGACGGCGGCCACGTTCTTGGCGCGCGCGCTGCCGCCTTCGGTGGCGATGCCGAGATTCTCCAGCATGGCGCGGATCGACTGTTCGGTGAAGGGCGAGTTGCGCAGGCTGTCGCCAGTGCCGGCGAGGCCGATGACCAGGCCGTAGCCGACGAGCTGGTTGTCGCGCGCGCTCTGCAGCTGCGCGATATCCTTGATGCGCGCGGCGACCTGGCCGGGCGGCAGTGCGCTTGGGCCGGTCGAGACCCGGAACATGCGCTGAGTGGTGGCTGGATCATATTCCGGATCGTCGTAGACGCCGCCGTTTTTCTGCGCGAGCTCGCGCTTGGCCTTGGGTGTCAGCCCATCCGCCAATGCCGGCTGAAGGCCGATGGCGGCGCTCAGCAGAAGGACAAAGGCGCGCATCACGAAGCGCCGACCTTGATGGTGCCGTCTGCCATCACCGTGCCCGAGATGATCTTCCCGCTGTCGATGTTGCGGATCTTGATCTGGTCACCGGCCGCACCTGGCTGCAATGTGACGCCGGCTGCCGAAATGGTGAGCGCGCCGGCGGTGAAATAGACCTGCACGGAAGCGCCCTGCTCGACCAGCCAGGCGTCGCGGATGGCGGTGACCGGGATATAGCGTCCAGGCAGAAGCGTGCGCTTGGCGACCTTGCCCTGAAGCTCCTCCGAGCGCGCTGCCATGCCGTCCGGCTTGTGCTTGCCGGGGATGAGCGTCACCTGTTTGAGCGAGGCGGACTCGATGGCCTCGCCGGGATAGATGACCCGGTTGGGGATCAGCACGGCCTCGCCGACGGGCTGGCCGGCGGCGATCTGGCTTGCCGACTGGCCCGTCGCGTCCTGCGCGAAAGCCGGCATGCCGGCGGCCACCAGGACGGTGGCCAGCGCGGCGCGACGGAGTGCGGAGGAGATCGGCCAGGCCATCATCCGTTACCTGATGTTCTTGGAGACCACGGAGGCCATGTCGTCGGCGGCCTGGATGACCTTGGAGTTCATTTCGTAGGCGCGCTGCGCCGAGATCAGCTCGGTGATTTCCTTCACCGGATCGACATTGGAGGACTCCAGATAACCCTGCTGGATCGTGGCAAAGCCCGGATCGCCGGGAACGCCGACATTGGCCGGGCCTGAGGCAGCCGTCTCCTGGAAAAGGTTATCGCCGAGCGGCGCCAGGCCGGCCTCGTTGGCGAAGTTGACGATCTGAAGCTGGCCGAGCAGTTGCAAATTCGTCTGACCGTCCAGGCGGGCAAAAACTTGGCCGGTCTTGTTGACGATGACTTCGACGGCGTTGGTCGGCACGGTGATGGCCGGAATGACGTTGGCGCCGTCCACAGTCACCAGTTGCCCGGTGGCATTGGTGTTGAAGGCGCCGGCGCGCGTATAGAGGGTGCCGCCGTCGGCGCCCTCGATCTGGAACCAGCCCCTGCCGGTCAAGGCCAGGTCGAAACTGTTGCCGGTGCTGGCCAGCTCGCCCTGCGTGTGGACGTTGCGCACGGCCGTCGTCTTGACGCCAAGACCGATCGAGACGCCTTCCGGCACCAGCGAGGTGTTGGAGCGGTTGGGCACGCCCTGCGTGCGGTCGACCTGGTAGAGCAGATCGGAGAATTCGGCCCGCGCCCGCTTGTAGCCGGTGGTGTTGATGTTGGCGATGTTGTTGGCGATGACTTCCAGATTGGTCTGCTGGGCATTCATGCCGGTGGCGGCGATGGCAAGGGCTTTCATGACGGTCCTAAATGCTCATGCGACTGATTTCGAGATAGGCCGAGACGACCTTGTCGCGGATGGCGATAGTGGTCTGCAGCGCCTGTTGAGCGCTCAGCACCGCATCGACGACCTGGCGCGTGTCGGCATCGCCCTTCAGCGCCTGTATCGACATCTGCTCGGCGCCCTGCAGCGTGTTGACGGTTTTCGTCGCCGCCTGGCTGAGGACTTCGGCGAAGCTGCTGCCGACGCTTTCGCCGGCCTGCGTTCCGACACCGCCCTGCAGCAGATTCGGTGACGCCGACTCCGCTCCGTCGACTGCCGTCTTGAATTGTATTGCCCCGATACCGCCGATCATTACTGGTTCCTCATCAGGTCGATGGTCATGGAAATCAGATCGCGAGCCTGCTTGATGACCTGCAGGTTGGCTTCATAGGAGCGGTTCGCCTCGCTCATGTCGGCCATTTCGACCAACGTGTTGACGTTGGGCATCTTGACGTACCCCTTGTCGTCGGCGGCTTCGTTGCCGGGCTGGAATTCGATCGGGAAGTCCGAAGGATCGCGGGAGATCGCGCCGACTTCCACCAGCGAGCCGCCCGTTGCACGGTCGACCTCGGACTGGAAGGTGATTGTCTTGCGGCGATAGGGATCGGCGCCCGGCGTGTTGCCAGTCGACTGGGCGTTGGCAAGGTTTTCCGAGACCACGCGCAGGCGCTCCGACTGGGCGCCAAGGCCGGAGGCCGCGACTTTGAGGGCTGCGGTGAGGGCGTCCATGGTCAGCTCTTCACCACCATCGTCATCATCGAATGGAAGGCCTTGACGATTGCCGTGTTGAGCTCGAAGGAGCGGCGGACCTCGCCGGCCTTCATCAGCTCCTGTTCGAGGACCACGGTGTTCTTCGACGGCATGATCGCGCCGTCGGGGTCCTGAGGCTTGACGTTGAAGCCGGCATTGGCCGTTTCGGCGCCGAGGTGGCCGGCCTGCGTGGCGGCAAGCGTCACCGCGGTCCGATCGAGGAGCTTTTCGAAGGGCTCGACGTCATTGGCCGTGTAGCCCGGCGTGTTGGCATTGGCGATGTTGGAGGCAATCGCCGACTGGCGCACGGCCAGCCATTGCGACTGCCGCGTGGCGAGATCGAAAAGATTTACGGGTTCCATGGGAATCTCCCGGGCAAGTACGCACAAGACTAGGCGGCCAGTCTTGCGCGGACCTTGCGCGGGATGGGCTTGTGCCCGGCGCGGCTATTTCGAGAGCTGGATCACCTTGTCGGTGCTGGTGACAATCACCCATTTGCCGCCGCGCTGTTCGATCGAGGCGACGCGGCTGGAATCGGGCAGGACAGAGCCGCGCTGCACGAGCCACAGACCGGTATCGTCCTCGATCATGGCGCGACCATTGGCGACATGCACCATCTTGAATTCCGAAGCGGCGGCGGGGAAGGGCTGGTCGCCGGGCGCCGGCGTGGGATCGTCCTCAACCGTTCCGGTGGCAAAGAGGTCGATATCGGCATTGGGAACGTCCTTGGCCGTCAGCGGCCCGCCGCGTTCGGCCACGACACCGCCGCCCTCGCGTCCGGAGTTGCTGCCGCTGCCGCCGAACTTGATGGCCTGAACGCCGAACTGCTCCTGGTTGAAGAAGATGTACCAGGGAAACAGCGCGCAGATCAGGCCGAGCGTGATGCCGAGCGCGGCGATGACGAAATCGCTGCGGCGGTCGGCGCTCTTGTCAGCCAGGCGCGGGAACTGCGCTTTCGGCGGCTCCGGCCATTCGGTGCGGGGGAAAAGGCCGTCGAGCAGGGAATCGCGGCTGGCCTGTGCGACATCGGCGGTCTCGGCGGTGGATGTCCGCGGCGGATACGACCTGTCGGCTCTGGTCAGAAGTGCCGTTGCCTGTTCCATCTTGGTGCGCGCGGCCCTGTCCTTGGTAATCCTTGCCGCGTCGGCCTCGGCCCTCTCGGCCTCGGCAAGCATGTCACGCAACATGCGCTCGGTGTATTGGAGCTCAGTCTCCTTGATCGCCATTCAGCTTCCCCTTGAGGTGGCGGGCGAGGTCGGCGAACGGATCGGCCGACGCGCGGTCCCTCGGCGATTGCGTGAGCGCCTCGTAGATCAGCGGCACCTGGCGCACCGCGTTGTCGAGCTCGGCGTCGGCGCCGCTCTGGTAAGCGCCCAGCAGGCGAATGTCGCGCGTGTCCTCGAAGCGTGCGATCATCGATTTCAGCTTTGTCACCAGCATGCGCTGCTCGGCGCTCCAGACCTTGTCGGCAAGGCGTGAGATCGACGACAGTGGATTGACCGGCGGATAACGGCCCTGCTCGGCGAGCGCTCGGTCGAGCACGACGTGGCCGTCGAGAATGCCGCGCACCGAATCGGCGACCGGATCATTATGGTCGTCGCCGTCGACCAGCACGGAAATGATGGCGGTGATCGAACCCTTGTCCTCGGCTCCAGGCCCGGCGCGTTCGAGCAGCTTCGGTAGGTCGGTGAAAACCGAGGCCGGATAGCCGCGCGCGACCGGCGGCTCGCCCGTTCCGGTCGCCACCTCGCGCAGCGCATGCGCAAAGCGGGTGATGGAATCGAGCACCAGCAGCACGCGATGGCCTTGGTCGCGGAAATGCTCGGCCACGCACATGGCGGTGTCGGGCGCGCGCCGGCGCATCATGGCGCTTTCGTCGCTGGTGGCGACGACGGCGACGGTCTTGGCCATGCTCTGGGCGCCGATCGTATCCTCGAGGAATTCGCGCACCTCGCGGCCGCGCTCGCCGATCAGCGCCACGACCACCGTATCGAAGGCCGCGGCGCCGGCAAGCATGGCAAGTAGCGTCGACTTGCCGACGCCGGAACCGGCGAAGATGCCGAGCCGTTGGCCGAAGCAGAGCGGGGTGAAGATGTCGATCACTCTGACGCCGGTGAGGAAGCCGGTGCCGACGCGTTGGCGCGCTAGGGCGCCCGGCGTCGCGCCGTGCGCGACCTCGGCGGCATTCGGCCTGATCAAGGGCGGGCCGCCGTCAATGACGCGGGTCAAGGCATCGATGGCGCGCCCGCGCCAGGAGACGTGCGGGGTGATCGCGAGCGGGCCGCGGCGAAAGACGGCGTCGCCGATGCCCGCATCGGCGCTGCGTTCGAAGGGCGCGACCACCACCTCGTCGCTGCCGATCTTGACGATCTCGCCGCGTCGCGCGCCGGCCTTGCCGCGCTGCTCGACGATGTCGCCGAGCCTGGCAATCCCGGACAGGCCCCGGACCTTGTAATGCGTCGGCGATATCTCGGCGACGCGGCCGCCGCGTGCAAGCAGCGCCTGCGGATCGTCGAACCGCCGCCAGACGCGTTCGAGCGCGGCCAGCCTGTCGGTCCGTTCGGTATCCGGCGGGTTCTCGGAGGCGCGCAGCAGGGACGAGCCGGTCGTCATGCGGTCACTTCGAGCCGAGCGTCTTGATCGCGTCGTCGGTGGAGGAATCGGCCTGCCGCATCAGCGCCGCCGTGTTCTCGAAAGCGCGCTGCACCTGGATCAGCCGGGTCATTTCCAGCACCGGGTTGACGTTCGATTCTTCCAGAAATCCTTGAGCGATACCGACGTCCGAACGATCGGTGACGGGTTCGGGCGTGCGCGCCGGAACGATGCCCGAATTGCCATAGCGCACGAAATTCTCGCCGGGGTCGAAATTGTAGAGGCCGATGGCGCCGACCAGCTGGTCGTTCTGCCTGAGCGAGCCGTCGGCGCCTGCCTTGGGCGGGCCGTTGCGCGGATCGAGCTGGATCGGGGCGCCGCCGGCGTCCAGCACCGGGTAGCCTTCGATCGACATCAATTCGCCGTTCTCGTTCATGGAGAAGCGGCCGTCGCGCGTCATCACCGTGCCGGCGGGCGTGTCAATGGCGAACCACGCATCGCCCTGCACGGCAAAGTCGAATGGGTTGCCGGTTTCGGTCAACGCGCCATGCGCGCCGGAAAGATAGGTCTTGCCGGAAGAGGCGAAGGAAACTGACTTCGGCCCGGTGCCCGAGACCACGTCCTCGAACTTCACGCCGGTGGCGCGAAAGCCGATGGTCGAGGCGTTGGCGACGTTGTCGGCTATGGTGTCGAGACGGCGCTCGAGCGCGATCTGAGAGGAAAGGGCGACGTAAAGGCTGTCCTGCATGATCTTCTCAGAACTTCAACTGCTGCATGGCCATCATCAGGTCGGTGGATATGCCGACACTGGTCGGCTGCGCGAAGAGCACGCTGACCGACGTCACCGCTGTCGAGGTGGGGTGGTTGATCTCGTACATGCTGGTGAAGCGGGTCAGGAATTTGCTGAGCTTCTCGGGGTCGGTGAAGTCTTTGATGTCGAGCTTCTGCTCGAACAGCTGCGCCTGCTTGTCGATGTCGGCGGTAGCGAAGGAATCGGGCAGGCCGAGCGCGGTACGCGCCACGCTGGCCAAAGCGGTGTCGGCCAGCACGTCGTACCAGCTGGTGATGTCCGGCGCCTTGCGCTGGAAATAGAGCGCCAGCCGCACGCCCTCGTTGGTCTGGCCGGCGTCCTCTTCCAAGGTCTGGCGCAGGTATTTGTCGACGGTCGGCTGCTGCGCTGGAACATAGGTGGTGGCATTTGCGCCGTACTGCTCGAAGTTGAGGGCCGAGGCCAGCCCGGCATAGGCCTTGTTGGTCTGCTTGTTGGCAACGCTGTCCGGATCGCGCACACCGCCCTCAAGGACCTGCCTGATCAGGTCCTTGTCTTCGGTGGCGGAGTCGAGACCGAATGCGGCCAGCGCGTAGGTGTAGAGCCGGTCGTTCGACATCAGGTCGTCGACCGATTTCACCTTGGTGATGTTGGCGAGATAATATGTCGTCTCGCCCTTCACATAGTCCGAATCCGGGTCGAGACCGGCGATCTCAGCCTGCATTGCGTAGTTCTTCGTGACCAGCTGCTGCGCCGGATTGTAGACCGTCGCATCGGCGCCATCCGCCGCGAAGTTGAAAGCGCGGACGAATTGGGCGTAGCGCTTGTCGGTCAGCTTGTTGGCGAAGCTGTTGGGATCGGAGACGCCTTCCTTGAGCGCCTTGACCATGAAGGCTTTGGCATAGTCCATGTTCTCCAGCCCGTAAGCCTTCATGGCGTATTTGAACAGGCGGTCGTTTTTGACGAAATCGTCGATCGATTTCACCTTGGTGATGTTGGCCAGATAGTATTGGGTGTCGCGATCGACCGTCGGCTGCTGCTCGATGCGGGCGATAGACTTGGGGATGTCTTTGGCGATCAACTGGTAGCTGAGGTAGGTACTAAGCAAAGGGCGTGCCTCCGGCCGAAGCTATCCCCGCACAATAGCGTCACTTCCTTGCGCGAAGCTGAATCGCTTCCGCTGCCTGCGATTCAAGCCTCACACAAGGCACGGCGACTATTCCTGATCACGACGTGACGTGCGGAAGGACCTGTCGTGGGCATTCTGATTGGACTTGTGGTGACGCTCGGCTGCGTTCTCGGCGGCTTCATGGCTATGGGCGGGCATCTGCACGTGTTGCTGCAGCCTTGGGAAGCGGTGGTCATCTGCGGCGCGGCGCTCGGCACTTTCCTCGTTGCCAATCCGATGAAGACGGTCAAGGACACCGGCAAGGGCATTCTCGAAGCTTTCAAGCAGGCGGTGCCGAAGGAGCGCGACTATCTCGAGACGCTGGGCGTGCTGCACAGTCTGATGCGCGAATTGCGCTCGAAGTCGCGCAGCGAGGTCGAGGCGCATATCGACAATCCGGAAGAGTCCGCAATCTTCCAGGCCTTTCCGACCGTGCTCAAGAACCACGACTTGACGAATTTCATCTGCGACTACTGCCGCATCATCATCATCGGCAATGCCCGCTCGCATGAGATCGAAGCGCTGATGGATGAGGAGATCCAGACGATCCGCAGCGACAAGCTCAAGGCCTATCACGCGATGGTCGCGGTCGGCGACGGCCTGCCGGCGCTGGGCATCGTGGCGGCCGTGCTCGGCGTGGTGAAGGCGATGGGCGCGCTCGACCAGTCGCCGGAAATCCTCGGCGGCCTGATCGGCGCCGCACTCGTTGGAACCTTCCTCGGCATCTTCCTGTCCTATGCGGTGGTCGGTCCGGTCGCCACCAAGATCAAGACGGTGCGCGAAAAGAAGAACCGCCTCTACATCATCGTCAAGCAGACGCTGCTTGCGTATATGAACGGGGCCCTGCCGCAGGTGGCGATCGAATTCGGCCGCAAGACCATATCCTCCTACGAACGTCCGACGATCGATGCCGTGGAGCAGAGCACCATGAACGCCGGCACCGCCGAGAAGAAGGCGGCCTGAGCATGCAGCATCGCAGACAGGGCCGCCTGCCGTCATGACCAGTCCGGCCAGTCCGTCAGAAACGCGGGCCTTGATCATCGAGCGGCTCGTCGGCGACAGCGGCGAGGCGGCGCAGGTGATCGGTGTTGGCCGCGGCATGGCCGAGCGGGCGCTGCCGTTGCTGCAGAAGGCGCTTGCCGCAGAGCTCGGCGCGCCGGTGACCGTCGATCTGCAAGTGGTGGAGGTCGCCCGCGTTCCCGAGGCGCGTTCACGCGCCGGAGATGCCTTTGCGCTGACCATCGTGTCCTCGCCGGCCTCGGCCGACGCTATGACGCTGGTGATGGATGCGCACGCGGTGGCTGTCATGGTGAGCGCGCTGTTCGGCGGCGATCCCGACCAGCCGGTGGCGCCGATCGAGCGCGACCTGTCGCAGATCGAGGCCGATGTCGCGACCATCGTGTTCCAGGAGGTCGCGGCGGCGCTCAACGGATCCGGCAAGCGCTCGCTCGAGCTGCGCCTGCCGGTGCCAAAGGCGACGTCGGGCGGCGAGGCGAGGCGGCGCGTGCTGCGCGACGGCGCCGCGGTCCGCATCGTGTTCGGTGTCTCCACGCCGACGGATACCGGGACCATCACGGTGATGATTCCGCAACGCGTCCTTCTGTCTACGCGCGGAGCCACCGCCAGAACCGAAGAAGGCGAAGCCAGTGAATTCGACTGGCGGGCCCGCTTCTCCGAAGAGGTGATGCGCTCGACCGTCCGGCTCGAAGCGACGATGCCGCTCGCTCGGCTGACGCTCGGCGACCTCGCCGCGTTCGAGCCCGGCCAGGTGATCGAATTGGAGGAGAACGCCCAGCTCAACGCCAGGCTCAGCGCCCGCGACAAGACACTGTTTGTCTGCGAGTTCGGCAAGTTGGGGCAGAACTACACCGTCCGCATCAGCCATCCGCATGATGCCGGACAGGATTTCATCGACGGACTGATGCCGGGCTGACGCCAGGCACGGGAATCATGGAGACGACAGATGGCAAAAACCAAGATGGAAGCCGAACCCGATCAGCCCGACGAGCAACTCGACCGCGCCATCGAGGAACTGCGCGGCGTGCTGCGGGAAGAGGAGAGGCGTCCGGACGCCACCCTTCAGTCGAGTGCCAATTCCTCCATCATCATGACCATTCCGGTCGACGTCCAGATCATCCTCGGCAGCACGGAGATGCCCGTGTCGGAGCTGATGGCGCTGCAGAAGGGTTCCACGGTCGCGCTCAATCGCCGTATCGGCGAGCCGGTCGACGTCGTGGTCAACGGCCGCAAGATCGCGCGCGGCGAGATCACGGTGCTGGAAAGCGATCCGACGCGCTTCGGCATCCGGCTTACCGAGATCATCGCGGCGACGAAGAGCGCCTGACAATGGTCGACCGGCGGACCAATCGGCAGCGAGGGCAACACGCATGACGACGGCATTGGCGCTGACACGTCCGCAAAAGGCGGCAGCCATATTGGTGGCCATGGGCAAGCCCGCGGCCAGCCGCCTGCTCAAATTCTTCAAGCAGGACGAGCTGAAGGCGCTGATCGAGGGCGCGCGTCTCTTACGCACCATTCCGCAGGCCGATCTGGAGCGCATCGTCGCCGAGTTCGAAGCCGAATTCACCGAGGGCGCCGGCCTGCTCGATTCAGCCGATCGGATGGATACGATCCTGAACGAATCGCTGTCGCCCGAGGAGATGAGCGCCATCATGGGCGAGAGGAAGTTCGAGCCGGTCCCGGAAGGACCGCCGCCGATATGGCCGGACCTCGAGAAGCTGGAGCCGTCGCGGCTCGGCAGCTTCCTTGCCGGCGAGCATCCGCAGACGTCGGCCATGGTGCTGTCGAAGCTTGCGCCGCAGACGGCCGCCAACGTGCTGCTGACGATCGAAAAGCCGATGCGCAGCCAGATCATCAAGCGAATGGTCACGATGGCCAACATCCCGGACGTGGCGTCCAGGATCGTCGAGGACCAGCTGCGCGTGAGCGTGCTGTCGCAGAAGGCCAGCCGGGACACCACGGCCGGCCAGGAGCGCGTCGCCAGCATGCTCAACGAAATGGCGAAGCCCGAACTGGACGAACTCATGCATGACCTGGAGCAGGCCGGCACGCCCGATCTCGCCGGCGTCAAGTCGCGGCTGTTCGCCTTCGACGATCTGCCGCTGCTGCCGCAGAAAGCGCGCGTCCTGCTGTTCGACGGGCTGTCGACCGAACTCGTCACGCTGGCGCTGCGCGGCGCGCCACCGGAGCTCGCAGAATCGGCGCTGTCGGCGATCGGCGCGCGTTCCCGCCGCATGATCGAATCCGAACTCGGACAGGGATCGGAAGGCATTGCGCTTGCCGACATCATGGCGGCGCGCAAGAGAATATCGGTTGCCGCCATCCGGCTGTCGCGCGAAGGAGCTTTCGAGCTGCCCTCGACGCAGGCCGCCACCGCCGAAGCCGCCTGACGATAACCACCCGGTCAGAGCGCCATGGCTGAAGCGGTCGACAAGGATTCCAAAACCGAGGAAGCCACAGAAAAGAAGATCCGCGACACGATCGAACAGGGTAAGCTGCCCCATTCGCGTGAGACCGCGATCTTTGCCTCCTTCCTCGCCATACTGGTTTTCGCCGTTTTCTACGCCAAGGACGCGATCGTCGATCTCGGCATGTTCCTGTCGACGTTCCTGGAAAAGCCGGAAGCCTGGCCGATGGATACCGAGACCGACGTCATCTCGCTCTACAAGCAGGTGATGACCGAGATCGGCCGCGCCGTCGTCAGCCTGCTGGCGCTCTTGACGGTTGCCGGCATCGGCGCCTCGGTCTTCCAGAACATGCCGCAAATCGTCGGCGAGCGGATCAGGCCGCAGCTGTCGCGCATCTCGATCGCCAAGGGATGGACCCGGATGTTCGGCATGCAAGGGTGGGTCGAGTTCCTCAAGTCGCTGGCCAAACTCGGCTTTGCGATCGCGGTGCTGAGCTTCACGCTCTCGGAAGATCATCGCAAGCTGCTTGCCGGCATGATCACCAATCCGGTCTCGTTCGGGCTGGTCATCCGCGGCATCTTCGTCGACATCCTCGTGGCGATCGTCTTCGTCATGGGGGTGATCGCAGTGATCGACATTGTCTGGTCGCGCTTCCACTGGCGACGCGACCTGCGCATGACCAAGCAGGAGGTCAAGGACGAGTTGAAGCAGTCGGAAGGCGACCCGATCGTCAAGTCGCGGCTGCGCTCGCTGGCGCGCGACCGGGCGCGCAGACGCATGATGACGGCCGTGCCGCGCGCGACGCTGGTGATCGCCAACCCGACGCACTATTCAATCGCGCTGAAATATGTGCGCGAGGAGGATTCCGCGCCGATCGTGCTGGCCAAGGGGCAGGATCTGGTGGCGCTCAAAATCCGCGAGATCGCCAGGGAGAACAACATCCCGATCTTCGAGGACGTCGCGCTCGCGCGCTCCATGTACAAGCAAGTTTCGGTTGATAGCGTGATCCCGTCGCAATTCTACCAGGCGGTCGCCGAGTTGGTGCGGATCGTCTACTCGAAGAAGGCCGCGCGCAAAGCAACCCAATGAACGGACGCCGCTAATCCATGGACCGGCAACCACACGCCAACTCCCGCGAGCTGATCGTCGCCAGCGCCATCGAGCCCGTGGTGGGCGAATTGAGGCTCATCGACGTTGCCGACTATATCGCGTTCATCCGGCTCGAGCATCTCGCCTGCCTGTCGGACCTCGTGGATTCGGCGGTCGAGCTTTACTTCCGGCCGGGGACGCTGCGGCTCGGCCATGGCGCGGAGGCGCATGTCGACTGGAGCGGCAGCCCGCGCATCGTGCTCGATCTGGAGCTGCGGCCGCGCGGCGTGACGGTTTACTTCCAGCTCACGCTGACCGAGCACGAAGCATCCGTGGTGGTCAACTACGTGTCGTTCGAGAAGCCTGGCGAGACGCCGGAGCACAACACGGCCTTGCTCGAAGACGCGATCGAAGAGGCTCGTATCCGCAGGACCGAGCCGCTGGCATTCCCCTGATGATTGATGGCGGCGAGCCGACCTAAAGCGCGTCGCGATCCTTCAGATTCGCTCCATGCGCTTTAGGCTTTTGCTTTTGCGCATGTCTTTGCCCCGAAACCGGGTTTCCCACTTTCGGGTGACATGCTCTAGCCGCGGCACGTTCAGCGCCGCAGGCGTGACGTCACTCGATCAAGCCGAGCCGCAACGCCTTGGCGACCGCCTGGTTGCGGTTGACCGCGTTGAGCTTCTGCGTCGACTGGGTGAGATACTGGTTGGCGGTATGCACCGAGAGCTTGAGGAGCTTGGCGATCTCCTCGCTGGTGTTGCCGTTGGCGGTTAGTTTCAGGCATTCGAGCTCGCGCTTGGAGATCGAGCGCATCCGGCCGGTGTCGCTGGGGCGGATGCGCGCGACGGCCGCGAAGAGCTCGAAGGAGCGGGCGTGGATCTCGCAAAGCGTGTCGTCGGACAGCGCGATCTCCGAGCCCAGGAAGACGACCAACCCGCATTGCCCGCGATCGGCATGCACCGGCAAGGCGATGCCGTTGGTGCCGGGCGCCAGCGGCGCGGTCGGCTCGGCCCAGGCGAGCGACTGAAAGGCCTGCCGCGATCCGGCGGCGCCGTCGTCGGTCCACCAGCGCGGCGCCGTCGAGAGGCGGCTGTGGCGCACCATATCCTCGCCATTGGCGCCGGCAATGAACTTGGTGGCGACCGCGGTGCCGGGATATTCGGAATCGAAACACGCGACCAGTCGCGCGCGCTCGGGCGAGGGGCTGACGAAATAGAGGCCGAAGGCTGAGGCATTGATATCGACGGCGATCCAGCGGCAGCGACGCACGGCATCGGGAATGGTGACGGCGTGGTGGGTCTCCGAGCCAAGCGAGAAGGCGCCGAAGGGATTGTGCTGATCGTTGAAAAGGGCGGCTGCCGCCTCTTTGACCTGTGCGTGCTTCAAATGATGCCGCTCCTGATCGCCGTCGCGATCGCCATCGCGCGGTTGCTGGCCGCGAACTTCTGGATGGCGTGCGTGATGTAGCTGTTGACGGTGTTCGACGAGACGCCGAGGATGACGGCCACCTCATCGGTGGTCTTGCCTTCCGAGACCCAGAACAGGCATTCGCGCTCGCGGTCCGACAGCGGATCCTGCATGGATGCCGCCGCGATCAGCTGCGGAATGCTGGAAAGCGCATAGCAGCACTTGATCTGCGCCTTCATCAGGGCGGCCAGGTCGATCTTGCCCGCCTCGGCGGCCGAGAACAGCACGAACAGGCGCTGCCGGCCGACATTGAGCCGCAGCGAATAGATCTCGGCGTGGCCAAGCACGTCGAGCAGGCGGGCTTCCTCGCCGGTCAGCAATGCGCCGGCGTCAGGCGCGTGCGCGGCCACCAACGGCTTCGGACGTACGCCCGGCGCGACGGTCAAGGGACCCAGCGCCAAATTGGCAATCAACCTTTTGCCGATCAGCTCTATGGCGTCGAAGATCCAGTTGGAGGAGACGATGCGCGCATCGTTGCGGTCCTGGTCGTGCACGATAGCGACCAGCATGTAGCTGTCGGCGCCGATATCGGCGGCAAGCTGCATGAAGAAACTAGTGAGATCGCCGCGCGACGTCAGGCGCGAGCCTGAAGCGTCGGGTTGGAGAAGCGCGGCGGGACTGCTCATTTTGATTCTTGGATTCTTGCCGGAATCGATCCTTGTGCCCGGTGCTGGCAAAACCAACGGCCGGACCCGAAACGCGTCACGTTTACGAAGACACACTCACGGGCGCGAACGGCGCCCAACCGCGCCGAATCCTTCTAGGGAACGCGAAACCGTCCGCGTCTGGTGCCGGCCTGGCGCCGGACTCGAGACTTTGGGTGGTCGCCGCGCCCCCGTGGACCGGCTGATTCGGGTCTAATCTACCCGCAGATGAATCTGACATCAAACGCGATTTGACAAAATCGATTCCGATGGACTCGCATTGCGACTCAGCAGCCGGTCTTCGCGTTATTTGGCGTGGTTCAAAGCTGAATTGAGCCGATGATTTCGAGGCGAGGTCGTAAAAAAATACGCCCCCGGTTGCATCCGGGAGCGTATGGCTTGAACAGGAGATGGCTTAGCGATCCTCGAAGCCGGTCAGCACGCCGACGGCGTTGATGCCGATCTCTTCCACGGCGTAGCCGCCTTCCATGACGAACAATGTCGGCAGGCCGAACTTGGCGATGCGGCGACCGATCTTGGGATAGTCGACGCTCTTCAGCTTGAACTGGCTGATCGGGTCCTTCTCGAAAGTGTCGACGCCTAGCGAGACGATGACGACATCGGGGGCGTAGGCCGTGAGCTTGGCGCAGGCGTCCTCCAGCGAAGCGCTCCAGCCGTCCCAATCGGTGCCGAAAGGCATCGGGTAATTGATGTTGAAGCCTTCGCCTTCGCCTTCGCCGCGCTCGTCGGCATGGCCAAGGAAGAACGGATACTCGACCATCGGGTCACCATGCAGGTTGAGCACCTGGACGTCGCCGCGGCGATAGAAGATCTCCTGCGTGCCGTTGCCGTGATGGTAGTCGACATCGAGGATGGAGACACGGCCTGCGCCCTGGTCGCGGAACCATTGCGCGACGACTGCAGCGTTGTTGATGAAGCAATAGCCGCCCATGAAGGCAGCGCCGGCATGATGACCGGGCGGACGGCAGAGCGCGAAGGCGGTGTGCTCGCCGCCCTTGACCAGGGCGGCGGCGGTCAGCGCCACGTCATAGGAGGACTTGATCGCCGCCCAGGTGCCTTCGACGAAGGTGGCGCCGGCATCAAAGGAGTAATAGCCGAGCAAGGCATCGATACGCTTCGGCGGCACGTCGCCGCGCAGGCCGCGCGTCGGCCAGGTGAAACCCATGGCCGATCCCGTGAAGCCGGCGGCGACCCATTCCAGCCACACCGTCGGCAGGAAATCGATGTAGGGGGCTTCATGCACACGTTTCGCGGCGGCGAGGTCATGCTCGACCGGTCCGATGATCGGGCCGAGTTTCTCGCTCTCCACCCGCGCCTTGATGAATTCGGCCCGCGACGGCTTCTCGAAACCCGGCACGATGGCCGACGTGACCAGTTCCATCTGGCCTGAATGGCCGGCATGAAGTGGCGAATAGACAGTTTTCATGGAAACTCCCCTGGAAGTGCGAAATCGGTTGGAAGTGCTAAATCACTCGAGATTGAGATGAGGGCTGACCAGAGCGAGCCACATGGCTTCCACATCGTCCTCGATGAGGTCGTATGTCCTGCGGTCCCGCTTCAGCCCAACAAGCCGGCAGACATGGCCGACTTCCATCATCAGCACGCCGAGCCGGCTGGCGACCTTGTCCTCAAGAGCCGGATTCACATGCTGCAGCCACGCGGCGTAAAGGGCGATGATGTCTTTGTCATATTCGTCCTGGATCGGCCTCAGGTCGGCGTTGCCGGATATGGCCTCGATCACCGGCATCAGCGTGGCGTTGTCGAGATAGAGCCTGGATGTGTCGATGAAGAGCTTGCGCACTTCGCGCCGAAACTCCTCACGGTTGGTTGGCCGGGGGGCGTTGATGCGCTTCTGGATCACCTGAGGAAAAGACGACAGCCAGCGCCGGGCCAGGTCCAGAAGAATGGCTTCCTTGTTGGGAAAGTACTGATAAACCGAACCGACCGACAGGCCCGCGCGCTGCGCGATAGCGAGCGTCGTCGGCGTTCTGGTTCCTTGCTCCCGCGTCAGGATCAGGGCCGCATCGAGAATCCTGTCGACCACCTTGCTTGACCGTTGCTGCCGCGGCTGCTTGCGCGGTTCGAGCGCTATTCTGGTCTTGCGGTCGAGACTGCGCTTCACTGCTCGTCGCCCCCGTTCCCCGCTCGGCCCCACCATCGGCGCGCGGTGCAGTCCACTATACATTCCAAATTCCGGCTGTTGACAAACGCGAATAAACAGTCGCATTCTTTATCCACGCTGTCTTCAACGATAACAAGGGGAATTTCGAAGACGGCGCATCGGCATCGATTTTTGTCCCATGGCGCCGTCCCGGTGGAGCGGCAGCTCGTTGGACGTGCGCTGTCGATCACTCAGCAAAATGTGGAGTCGCGATGTCGGTTGGGGATGGTGGTGCGGATCTGGTGGTCGTCAACGGCCGTGTGCTGACCATGGACGACGACAATCCCGCCGCCGAGGCTGTTGCCGTCAAGGACGGCGCCATCATTGCCATCGGCAGCCGCGCTTCCATCGAAGAGCTCAAGGGACCGGCCACCAAAGTCATCGACGCTCAAGGCGGCTCGGTCCTGCCGGGCTTCATCGAAGCGCATATGCATCTGTTCGGCGGCGCGGCCGAGCTCGACAATCTGCATCTGGCCGGCGTGCATGGCTTCGACGCGCTGCGCGACGCGATCCAGGATTTCGCGGCGAAGCGGCCGGACGCCAGGCTTCTGATTGGCGCCGGCGTCGACTACGCCATTCTGCCGGAGCCAGTGACGCGCCACGATCTCGACCGCATCATTCCCGACCGGCCCTTCGCCATGTCGGCTTCGGACCACCACACGATGTGGGCGAACACCAAGGCGCTGGAAGAGGCCGGGCTGCTCCATGGCCGGCAGGTCGGACAGGGCAATGAGGTCGTCATGGGCGCGGACGGGCTTGCCGCCGGCGAGCTGCGCGAAGGCGAGGCCTTCGGACCGGTCCTCGACCATTACGGGGCGAGCCGGACACGGCTTGGCCTCGAGGGCGCCGAACCGGATCCTTATCCGTCGGCGAAGGAACTGACGGCCGATCGCGACCTGATGCACCGCGGCCTTGAATGGTGCGCCAAGCATGGCATCACCTCGATCCAGAACATGGACGGCAATCTCTACCAGCTCGAGCTGCTGGCCGGGCTGGAAAAAGAGGGACGGCTGCTGTGCCGCACCAAAATCCCCTTCCACTTCAAGAATTTCATGAAGCTGGACATGCTGGAAAAAGCCTCGCGGATGGCCGCGACTTACAATTCCGAGTGGCTGTCGTCCGGCATGGTCAAGCTCTTCTATGACGGCGTGCTGGATTCCTGGACGGCGGTGATGGTCGACGACTATGCCGACCGGCCCGGATGGCGCGGCGAGCCGCTGTTTTCGCCCGAGCATTTCGCCGAGGTGGCGGTCGAGGCCGACAGGCGCGGCCTGCAGATTGCCGTGCACTCGATCGGCGACGGCGCCGTACGGGCGGTGCTCGACGGCTACCAGGCGGCGCTGAAGAAGAACGGTCGACGCGACAGCCGGCATCGCATCGAGCATATCGAGGTGATCACGGCTCCCGACGTGCCGCGCTTCGCCGAACTCGGTGTGCTGGCCTCGATGCAGCCGGCGCATCCGCCAGGCGCGCTGAACTTCCCAATGGAGCCGACGATCTCGCGCATCGGTCGCGACAAGTGGCCGTTGAGCTATGCCTGGCGCACCCTGAAAAACGCCGGCGCGCGCGTCGTCTTCGCGTCCGACTGGCCGGTTTCGCCGGTCGATCCGATCCTGTCCATCCAGGCGGCAGTAATGCGCAAACCTTGGGCAGAAGGCATGCCGGACCAGAGCTTCTCGTTGCGGGAGGCAATAGAGGGCTACACGGTGGAGGGCGCTTATGCGGAGTTCAACGAACATCGCAAGGGTCGCCTGAAGAAGGGCTACCTCGCCGATATCGTCGTCCTCTCGGCCGATATCGAGGCGACCGCGCCGGAAGCGTTGCACACCGTGCGTCCGGTGACCACCATCTGCGGAGGGAGGGTCACATACCAAGCCTAACGATGGCATAGGATTTGCTTAATTGAATAGGGGCTCGGATCGAGTCACTGCTCCGCAGTTGCCAAGCCCGCCGGCTTGTGGTGACAATCAAACAGGAACACACCTGCCGACAAGAGCAGGCGCTCTCAATGGGGTAATCGTGCCGGAACAACCGGGTAAGAACGCGATCGAAGTTCGCGGTGTTCGCAAGGTTTTCGGAACCGGCGAAAACCAGGTAGCCGCCCTCGACACGGTATCGGTGTCGATCCGCGAGAACGAGTTTTTCACACTGCTCGGCCCCTCCGGATGCGGAAAGACGACACTGCTGAGATTGATTGCCGGCTTCGATTTCCCAACCGCCGGCGAAATTCTGCTGCACGGCCAGGACATCGCGCCGCTGCCGCCCTACAAACGCCCGGTCAACACCGTCTTCCAAAGTTATGCGCTCTTCCCGCATATGACGGTGGCGCAGAATATCGGCTTCGGACTGGAGATGCTCGGCAAGCCGAAAGCCGAGATCGAGGCGCGCGTCGCTCAGATGCTGAAGCTGGTCAAGATGGAGGCGCTGAAGGCCCGCCGCACCAGCCAGATTTCAGGCGGCCAGCAGCAGCGCGTGGCGCTGGCCCGGGCGCTGGCGCCGCAGCCGAAAGTGCTCTTGCTCGACGAGCCGCTCTCGGCGCTGGACTACAAGCTGCGCAAGGAAATGCAGATCGAGCTGAAGCGGCTGCAGAACGAGACCGGCATCACCTTCATCTTCGTCACCCATGACCAGGAGGAAGCGCTGACCATGTCCGACCGCATCGCGGTGATGTCGGCCGGCAAGATCCTGCAGGTCGGCACGCCGCGCGACATCTATGACCGGCCTGCCGAACGCTTCGTCGCCGACTTCATCGGCGAAACGAATTTCCTGCCTGGCACGGTGGTGTCGAAGCAGGGCGGCGTGGCGACGGTCAAATTCGCCAGCAGCGCCACGATCAGTGCCGGCTATCCAGAAGGCTTCAATCCGACCGGCGAGGTGACGCTGGTGGTGCGTCCCGAGCATGCCGATCTGGTTCCCGATCCGACCAAAGGCACGATTACCGGCACGCTCTCCAACATCGTCTATTTCGGCACCGACACCCATTTCCACGTAAAACTCGACGGCGACGGCGAGAATTTCATCGTGCGCCACCAGAACAGCCGTTCGACCGCGGTGACGTACGAGACCGGCGCCAAGGTCGGCATCCAGTTCGAGGAGGACGCCGCCCGCGTCCTGAAAGACTGATGACGACAGCTGCTCTCTCCTCAGCCCCGCTCTCCAAGGCCGCGTTGTTTGAAGCCCAGGCGGTGAAAACCAGCGCGCGGCGCAACCGGCTCTTGTCACTGCCGGCGCTGATCATCATCGGCATTTTCGGCGTGCTGCCGCTTCTCATCATCTGCGTTTACTCGTTCCTCGTCGCTGCGCCTTATGGCGGCGTGCAGTGGCAGTTCTCGACCGACGCCTATCTGAACTTCCTGTTCCAGCGCGACATTTTCGACGACACGCTGCAGTTCACGCCGGACTTCCTGATCATCTATCTGCGCTCCTTCCTGTTCGCGGTGGTGACGACGATCATCTGCCTGCTGCTCGGCTTTCCGACCGCCTATTTCATGGCGACGCGGCCGCCGGCGCAGCGCAACTGGTGGGTGCTTCTGATTACCATCCCGTTCTGGTCGAACCTCCTGGTCCGCACGCTGGCGATCATGTTCATCATCCGCGACGAGGGCCTTGTCAACAATGCGCTTCTGGCGCTCGGCGTGATCGATAGGCCGATCACGATGCTCTACACCAACTTCGCCATCCAGCTCGGCCTGCTCTACGCCTTCCTGCCGTTCATGGTGCTGCCGCTCTATTCGAGCCTGGAGAAACTCGACTTCCGCCTGGTCGAGGCAGCCTACGATCTTTACGCGACGCGCCGGCAGGTGCTGTGGCGGGTGATCATCCCCCTGTCCAAGCCCGGCATCATCGCCGGCTGTCTGCTCGTCTTTATCCCGGCGCTCGGCGCTTATGTGACGCCGCTGATCCTGGGCGGCGGCGTGCACCTGATGATCGGCGATCTCATCGCGCAGCAATTCGGTTCGGGCCGCAACTGGCCGCTCGGCTGCGCGCAGGCGCTGATTCTGATGGCGGCGGTGCTGGTGGCGCTGTACTTCTATGTCCGCAACACGTCGGGGAAGGTGCAGCATGGCTGAGCCCCGCGTCATGGACATCAAGGACCAGCCGGGCTTCCGCTCGATCGCCATCATCTGCCTGCTGGTTCTGTATGTGCCGGTGCTGATCCTGATGATCTTCTCGTTGAACAGCGGCTCGCTGGTCACGCATTGGGAAGGCGTCACGCTCAAATGGTATGGCAGCGCATTCCTCAACGAGGAGTTCCACAGCGCTGCGAAAAACACGCTGATCATCTCGGTGACAGCGACGATCGTCTCGACCATCTGCGCGACGCTTGCCGCGATCGGCATGACGCGTGTGAAGCCATGGCGCGGGCTCGCCGCGGCTTTCATGCTCATCAACCTGCCGCTGATGGTGCCGGAGATCATCACGGCGGTGGCGACGCTCTCGTTCTTCGCGCTGATCGCAGGCACGCTCGGGCTGAATTTCGGCATCGGCAATTTGATCCTCGCCCACACCGTGTTCTGTATCCCCTTCGCCTATATGCCGATCAGGGCGCGGCTCGAGGACATGGACCTGACGCTGGAATACGCGGCGGCAGATCTCTATGCGACGCCGTGGAACGCCTTCAAGCGCATCACGCTGCCGCTTTTGGTTCCCGGCATCATGTCGGGCGCGGCGCTGGCCTTCATCGTCTCCTTCGACGATTTCACCATCACGCAACTCGTCGCCGGCCCCGGCCAGACGACGCTGCCCCTCTACATCTGGAACCAGATCCGGCGGCCGATGACGCCGGAGATCAACGCCATCTCGACCATCCTGCTCCTGGTGTCGATCCTGTTCGTTTCGGTCTCGTTCCTGATCGCGCGGCGGCGAGCAAAATGATCCGCGAGCTCCAACACAACAATGGGAAGGCAAGGAGAACATAAAATGTCTGGAAAGATGATGGCGGCCGTGTCCGCGGCTGTTCTGCTATGGGCAGTGCCGGCGCTCGCCGACGGCGAACTGCACATCTACAATTGGGGCGACTACACCAACCCCAAGCTGATCGAAAAATTCGAGAAGCAGTACAACGTCAAGGTGACGCTGGACGACTACGATTCCAACGAAACCATGCTGTCCAAGGTGCGCGCCGGCAATTCCGGCTACGACATCGTCGTGCCGTCCGACTACACTGTGAAGATCATGATCGAAGAGGGCCTGCTCGAAAAAACCGAGCCCAACGCGATGCCGAACGGCAAGAACATCGATCCGCGCTTCCTCAACATTTATTGGGACGACGGCCGCCATTATACCGTGCCGTGGCAATTCGGCACGACCGCGTTCTCCGTCAATACGGACAAGTTCAAGGGCGACATCAACACGCTGGCCATCCTGTTCAATCCCCCCGATGAACTGAAGGGCCAGATCAACATGCTGGACGACGTCAACACCGTCATGCATGCGGCCGAGCGCTATGCCGGCGTGCCGCGGTGCGGCGCCGACAAGGCCAATTTGAAGAAAATCAACGACATTCTAACGGCCGCCAAGCCGTCGTGGAAAACCTTCAGTTACGACACCATCACCAAGATCACCTCCGGCGACGTCATCGTCTCGGAGCAGTGGAACGGCGCCAGCTACCGTTCGCGGCAGAAGATTCCGGCGATCAAATATGCCTATCCGAAGGAAGGCATCGAAGGTTGGATGGACAATGTCGCGGTGCTGAAGGGCGCCAAGAACCTCGAAAACGCGAAGCTGTTCCAGGACTTCGTCATGGCGCCTGAGAACGCGGCGCTGATCTCCGAGTTTGCCGGTTACGACAACGGCATCGCCGGCAGCCACAAATTCCTACCTGCGGAATTCGCCAACTCGCCGGAAATCAGCCCTCCGGCCGGCTCGCCGACGCCGGAATTCGTGCCGCCATGCCCGCCGGACGTGGTGGAGATCTACAACAAGATCTGGACGAACCTGCGCAAATAAAACAGCGCGACGCAAGAAAGGGGAGGCTCCGGCCTCCCCTTTCTTGTGACTGTTTCCATGCACGTCGTTCTACGAAAGCCGCTCACGCACTTGGGCGACGTGAACCGGGGAGGAAGATCTTGTCGTCCTATCGCAACTCCGATCCGCGGCCGCCGATCATGCAGGGCTCGCCGCCGAAGCTGGTGCCGCCGAAGCTCGATTGGGATCGGCCGCCCTGGAACCGCTGGGCCTTCCAGCACATCCGCGAATTCCTGCCGACCATCGAGGTGTGGCGCGGCAGCGGCCATCGCCATCGCCTTGAGAGGGCGGAGGTGGATCTCGACGATCTGCCGGTGGCCGACAGCAACGGCACGCCGACGACGCTTGCCGGCTTGCTCGATGAAACCTATGCCGACGGCTTCCTTGTGCTGAAGGACGGCAGGATCGTCTATGAGCGCTATTTCAACGGCATGGACGAGCGCACGCTGCATCTGTCGCAGTCGATGGCGAAGTCGGTCACCGGATCGGTGTGCGGCATCCTGGTTGGCCGCGGCCTGATCGATCCGGGCAGGCTGGTCACCGACTATCTGCCGGAGCTCGGCGAGACCGGCTGGGCCGGCGCCACTGTGCAGCACGTGCTCGACATGACGACGGGCGTGCGCTTTTCCGAGGAATACACCGACCGCTATTCCGATATCGGCCAGGTCGATGTCGCGACCGGCTGGAAGCCGATCCCGCCGGGCAGCGATCCGGACTTCGCGTGGCCGTCCCACCTGTTTGAGTTGATCCTGCGGCTGAAGGACAGAGCGCGCCCGCATGGCGAGGCGTTCGAATACCGCTCGATCGAGACCGACGTGCTCGCCTTCATCATGGAGCGGGTGAGCGGCAAGCGTCTGGCGCAGCTCGTCTCGGAAGAACTCTGGCAGAAGCTCGGCGCCGACGAGAGCGCCTGCTTCACCGTCGACAGCGCCGGCTATGCGCTTGCCGATGGCGGCTTCAACGCGACGCTGCGCGACTATGGCCGCTTCGGGCAACTGATCCTCGACAATGGCGGCGGCGTGATCCCGGCCGACTGGATCGAGGCGGCGCGCAGCGGCAAGCACGGGCCGAATTTCAGCCCGAGCCTTCCCGACGGCAGCTACCGCAACCAGTTCTGGATCGAGGATTCGCGCTCACGCTCGCTGATGTGCCGCGGCGTGTTCGGCCAATTGATCCATATGAGCTGGGAACACAGGATGGTCGTGGTGAAGCTTTCGACCTATCCGGATTTCGTCAACTCCGCCTATTCGGTGGCGACGCAGAAGGCGGTGCATGCCATCGCCGCCGCGCTGGCCTGAAATCGCAAATAAGATCCGGGAGGGTGTCGTGACCGGCAAGACCGCGTTCGAAACCAAATACGGCTTTGCCCGCAAGGATGTGCGGCTTGAAACCTGGCGGCTTTCGCCGTTCAACCGATGGTCCTTCCAGAATGTCGGCGAACTGGTGCCGAGCGCGCATGTCGCGGCGGCGCCCGGCGGCGAGAGCCAAGCGAAGTCGCTCGGCGCATTGCTTGAGGAAAAGATATCGCTCGCCGGCGGCAGTGAGACCGTCGAGAGCTTCTTGAAGCGTTCCGACACGGACGGGCTGACGATCCTGAAAGCCGGCAAGCTTGTCGGCGACTGGTCGGCGCCGCATATGCTGTTCGGAGCTCGCCACATCATCTTTTCGATCAGCAAGTCGGTGACGGCGATCCTCGCCGGCATATTGGAAGGCGAGGGGTTGTTCGATCCCAACGCGCCGGTAACGCAATACATCCCTGAAGCCAAAGGCTCGGCCTATGGCGATGCGAGCGTGCGAAACGTGCTCGATATGACGGTCAGCCTCGATTTCGAGGAAGCCTATCTCGATCCGGAAAGCGCCTTCGCCCGCTACCGCCGCTCGACGCTGTGGAATCCCGGCGGCGGATCGGAGAGCCTCGCGGCATTCCTGATGACCATCCCGCGCCTTGCCGAGCCGCATGGCCAGACCTATCGCTATCGCTCGCCCAATTCGGATGTGCTCGGCATCCTGCTTGAGCGCGCCTCAGGCAGGCGCGTCAGCGCGTTGCTCGGCGAGAAGCTTTGGCTGCCGCTCGGTGCCGCAAGCGAAATGTCGGTGACGATCGACATGGAAGGCACAGCGCGCACCGCCGGCGGCATGTCAATAACGCCGCGCGACCTTGCCCGCATCGGCGAGATGATGCGGCAAGGCGGCACCGCCAATGGCCGCCGCATCGTGCCGGAAGCCTGGGTGCGCGACACGGTCGCCACCGGCGGCAGCCATGAAGCCTGGCAGCGCGGCACGATGGTGTTTTTGTTCCCGAAGGGACGCTATCGCAACAAATGGTATCAGACCGGCCACGACAGCGGCGCCTTCTGCGGCATCGGCATTCACGGCCAGTGGCTCTACGTCAATCCGAAGACCGAGGTGGTCATCGCCAAGATGTCGTCGCAGCCGGAGCCCGTGGACGATAAGCTGGATGGAGAGCTCGTGGCGTTCTTCGAGGCGCTGAGCGGCATGGTTTGAGCTGACCAAAGGCTGGTTCCAACGGCTGTTTTCTGTGGACCTTCGGCACGTGATGAAACCGTTGCGGTTGGCGCAGCGGTTCTCCCGGCCTATGGTCGCCGCTCTTTTCGACAGGGACGAGCATGGCATCGGACATCAAGCGCATCGCAGCAATAATCGCGGCCGAGATCGGCGCGCGGCCGGAACAGGCCGCGGCGGCAATCGGGCTGCTCGACGAAGGCGCGACAGTTCCCTTCGTGGCACGTTACCGCAAGGAGGTCACCGGCGGGCTTGACGACACGCAATTGCGCGACCTTTCCGAGCGGCTCGGCTATCTGCGCGAGCTCGACGCACGGCGCGAGACGATCGTCAGCTCGATCCGCGAGCAGGGCAAACTGACCGAGGATCTGGAAGCCAAGATCGCCGCGGCCACCACAAAGGCGGAGCTCGAGGACGTCTATCTGCCTTACAAGCCGAAGCGGCGCACCAAGGCCGAGATCGCCAAGGAGCGCGGGCTTGGGCCGCTCGCCGAGGCGATCCTGGCGGACCGCTCGGCGGTGCCGGCCGAGCTCGCCCTCGCTTATGTCACCGACGAAGTGGCCGATGCCAAGGCCGCGCTCGAAGGCGCGCGCGACATCCTGTCGGAGCAGTTCGCCGAAAATGCGGATCTGGTCGGCAAGCTGCGCGCCTATATGAAGGAACGCGCCTTCCTGCGCGCTCGCGTCGTTGACGGCAAGCAGGAGGCCGGCGCGAAATTCTCCGACTATTTCGACCATGTCGAGCGCTGGGCGGGTGTGCCCAGCCACCGTGCCTTGGCCATGCTGCGCGGCCGCAATGAAGAGGTGCTGTCGCTCGACATCGAGGTCGATGCGGACGATCAATCGCCGGTGAAACCGGTCGATCAATCGCCGGTGAAGCCGGTCGAGCGCATGATCGCCAATGCCTATGCGATTGGCGGCAGCCTTCCCGGCGATAAGTGGCTGATGGAGGTAGCCGGCTGGACCTGGCGGATAAAACTGTCGCTGCATCTAACGCTTGATCTGATGCGCGACTTGCGCGAGCGCGCCGAGGAAGAGGCGATCCATGTCTTTGCCCGCAACCTGAAGGATCTTTTGCTCGCGGCGCCGGCCGGCTCGCGGCCGACCATGGGCCTCGACCCGGGCATACGCACCGGCGTCAAGGTTGCGGTGGTCGACGGCACCGGTAAGCTGGTGGCGACGACGACCGTCTACCCGTTCCCGCCGAAGAACGATGTGCGCGGCACGCAGGCCGAACTCGCCGCGCTCATCCGCCAGCACAAGGTGGAGCTGATCTCGATCGGCAACGGTACCGGCAGTCGCGAGACCGAGAAGCTGGTTGCCGACATGCTGTCGGACCTGCCGGCAGGTGCCGGGCCGAAGCCGCTCAAGGTGATCGTCAGCGAGGCCGGCGCATCCGTGTATTCCGCCTCTGCGACGGCAGCGGCGGAATTCCCGGGCCTGGATGTGTCGCTGCGCGGCGCGGTGTCGATCGCCAGACGCCTGCAGGATCCGTTGGCCGAGCTGGTCAAGATCGAGCCGAAGTCGATCGGCGTCGGCCAGTACCAGCACGATGTCGACCAGTACCGGCTCGGCCGCTCGCTGGAAGCTGTGGTCGAGGATGCGGTGAACGCCGTCGGCGTCGACCTCAACACGGCGTCGGCGCCGCTTTTGGCGCGCGTGTCGGGACTTGGGCCGTCGCTGGCCGAGGCGATCGTTGCGCATCGCGACGCGGCCGGGCCGTTTGCCAGCCGCAAGGACCTGCTCAAGGTGGCGCGGCTCGGGCCGCGCGCGTTCGAGCAAAGCGCCGGCTTTCTGCGCATCCCGAACGGGACAGAGCCGCTCGATGCGTCATCGGTGCATCCGGAAGCCTATGGCGTGGCAAAGAAAATCGTCGCCGCTTGCGGCCGCGACGTGCGCGCTCTGATGGGCGATAGCGCCGCGCTGAAGGCGCTTGACCCGCGCGTCTTCGTCGACGAGCGGTTCGGCCTGCCGACGGTGCGCGACATCATCGCCGAGCTGGAAAAACCCGGACGCGACCCGCGCCCCGGTTTCAAGACGGCGACCTTTGCCGAGGGCGTCGACGACATCAAGGATTTGAAGCCGGGCATGCTACTCGAAGGCACCGTCACCAATGTCGCGGCCTTCGGCGCCTTCGTCGATATCGGCGTCCACCAGGACGGGCTGGTGCATGTCTCGCAACTGGCCGACCGCTTCATCAAGGACGCGCATGAGGTGGTGAAGGCCGGCGATGTCGTGAAGGTGCGGGTCGTCGATGTCGACATCAAACGCAAGCGCATCGGGCTGTCGATGCGCAAGGATGGCAGCGAGGGCGCGCCTCGCGGTGGCCAGCGGGACCACGGCGGCGGCAAGCCTTCCCCGCGCTCGCCGGCGCCGCAGCGCCAGCCGGAGCGGCCTTCGCAGGGCGCGTTTGGCGCGGCGCTCGCCGAGGCGATGAAGCGCAAGTAGCTACCAGGCCAGGACAGCCGGCTCCTTGCCGATCTGACCCAGCAGCCAGTCGCGAAAACTGGCGACCGGCAGGTGGCCGCGCTTGTCGTGCGGCACGACGAGGTAATAGGCACTGCGGCTCTGCATCGGCTGGCCGGGTGCCGGCACTAGCTGGCCGCGTTGCAATTCGCCAGCGATCAGGATTTCCGGCAGCAGCGCCACGCCGAGCCCCGCCATACAGGCCTGGGCGACCGTGCCGAACTGCTCGAATTGCATGCCGGGACCGGTCGGCGCCTCCAGCCCCTGATGCTCGAACCATTCGCTCCAGGCGCCGGGCCGGGTCGCCATATGCAGCAGCGGAAGACGGCTGATATCGGCCGGCACGGCGATGGCGCGGCTGGCCAAGAATTCGGGCGAAGCCACCGGCATCACGGTCTCGCGCATCAAGAGCGTGCAATCGGCGTCCGGCCAGTCGGGCATGCCGTGATGGATGGCGGCATCCAGCCGCTCGCGGGCGAAGTCGAAGCGTCCGATGCGGGTGGCGAAGTTGATGGTGATGTCGGGGTGGCTGGCGACGAAATCCGGGATCAGCGGCATCAGCCAGCGCGTGCCGAAGGTCGGCAGGATGGCCAAGTTGAGAATGCCGCTATGCCGGTTGCTCATCAATCCAAGCGCGGCGTCGCGCAATTGGCCAAGCGCCGAGCGCACCGCTTCGGCATAGATCTCGCCGGCCGGCGACAGCCGGACATTGCGGCTGTCGCGTTCGAACAGCCGGCGACCGAACTGCTCCTCCAACAGGTTGATCTGCCGGCTGACCGCGCCTTGCGTCAGATCGAGTTCACGCGCGGCGGCGGTGAAGGAGCCGAGGCGCGCTACGGCTTCAAAGGCAGCAAGGGCGGCGGTGTTCGGCAAAAGACGGCGTTGCACGTTCATGATCCATTACTAACGCTCATTGATCGGTGATGCAATTTCGTTTGATTTTTCCTCGGCGGAAGCCGACAAGCCGGGCACCTCAAAAGATTTGCCGGGAGAGCGGGCCATGGCCGCCGAGAAGAACGCCTTCGTGTGGAACGATCCTTTCCTGATCGAGGACCAGCTTTCCGAGGATGAGCGCATGGTGCGCGACGGCGCTGCCGCCTTCGCCGCCGACAAGCTGGCGCCGCGTATCGAGGAAGCCTATGCCGAAGAGAAGACCGATCCGTCGATCTTCCGCGAGATGGGCGAGGCGGGCCTGCTCGGCATCACCATTCCGGAAGAATATGGCGGGCTTGGCGCCGGATATGTGACCTACGGGCTGGTCGCGCGGGAAGTTGAACGTATCGATAGCGGCTATCGCTCGATGATGAGCGTGCAGTCCTCGCTGGTCATGTATCCGATCCATGCCTATGGCTCGGAAGCGCAGCGCAAGAAATACCTGCCGAAGCTGGCATCGGGCGAATGGATCGGCTGTTTCGGACTCACCGAGCCGGATGCCGGCTCCGATCCGGGCGGCATGAAGACGCGCGCCGAGAAGACCGCGAACGGCTACAAGCTCTCCGGCTCCAAGATGTGGATCTCGAACGCGCCGATCGCGGATGTGTTCGTCGTCTGGGCGAAGCTGAAGGGCGATAGCGGCAAGGATGAGATCCGCGGCTTTGTGCTGGAAAAGGGCATGAAGGGACTGTCAGCGCCGAAGATCGGCGGCAAGTTGTCGTTGCGGGCGTCGATTACCGGCGAGGTGGTGCTGGAAGGCGTCGAGGTCGGCGAAGACGCGTTGCTGCCCAATGCCAAGGGCCTCGGCGGTCCGTTCGGCTGCCTCAACCGGGCTCGCTACGGCATCTCCTGGGGCGCGATGGGCGCGGCCGAGGATTGCTGGCACCGCGCGCGGCAGTACGGTCTGGACAGAAAACAGTTTGGCAAGCCGCTCGCCGGCACGCAACTATTCCAGAAGAAGCTCGCCGACATGCAGACCGAGATCGCGCTCGGACTGCAGGGCTCGTTGCGCGTCGGCCGGCTGATGGACGAAGGCAAGATGGCGCCGGAGATGATCTCGATCGTCAAGCGCAACAATTGCGGCAAAGCGCTCGACATCGCCCGTCAGGCCCGCGACATGCATGGCGGCAACGGCATCCAGATCGGCTATCACGTGATGCGCCACGCGCAGAATCTGGAGACGGTCAACACCTATGAAGGCACGCATGACGTGCATGCGCTGATCCTCGGAAGGGCGCAGACGGGCATCCAGGCATTCTTTTAAGGCAGTACTTTCGTCATACTCGGGCAGGTTTTGACCGAGACCGACACTTCCTTGCGATCGAATTTGAGGCTGAACAGTTCCCGTATCGCTTATGGTGCCAATTTGAAGAAGATCGAGGCCGCCGAACCGGCCTTCAACCGACATCGCGAGACGGCCGAGCAACAGCAACGTATGCTTCCTGCTGGAAGGTGAATCTGCCACCGTCGAGCATGGCCGGGGTTGAAAATGCCGCAGCCTTGGAAGCGACCGATGAGATAATCGCCTGGCGTTCCGGCTCGACTGTATCGCTCCCTCGCCGGGATATTGCGGGCGACAGCCAACATCGCGGCACTCAGGTCGAGCCCCGTGACATGCCCTGGCCCACCTTTTTAGCCGCCAGGCGGGCCACGACGCCGGTACCACAAGCGACATCCAGCACCTCCTCTCCGGCGTGAAGCTGGGCGCGATGGACGAGGTCGTCTGCCCACTTCGATGTAATCGCGGGCACCAAGTATCTTTCGTAAAGTTCCGCTGCGCTGCCATCGAGTTGCCAATGGTGGCGATCAACCATCGCGATAACAATTCCAACCTCATAGCGTCGATAAACGCCAATTTCTTCTAGATGTTCTTATTCATACGGACTGTTGGCGGGAATATGGACTGTTGGCGGGTCGGTCCGAGCTAATATTTGGCCGACAAATCGACGCGCCTCGTCTTCAATGGCCATAACGGTGCCCGACCGGCGTGTGGACGCAAAATCGAGCCCGGCAAAATAGATTCCGGGAATCGGGGCAACGCCGTCTTCGTGAACCGGCTGGCCTCGCTTGTCGAGAACACCGGGTACGTCGATCCAACTGAAATCGCCCTGGAAGCCGGTGCACCAGACAATCGCTGAAATGTTCCGCTCTACGAGATCGAGCGACAGAATGGGGCGCTGGGGTAGGAGCGGAGCGACTGCCTCCGCCTCCTCCTCAACGGGTGCGGGAGCATTGAGACCGCTGCGCTCGATAAACTCATCGATACGGTTTTTGAATTGCGCGGAAATCTCGTCGCCGAACCGAATATTCCCAACAAGGTCGTCGGCGAAGACAGGCTGGCCGTTCTCCACTCCGAGAAATCGTCCGAGCAGAACGACGCCTTGGGCGCTGAGAGATTGCAGACTTATCGTGTGCAGCGCGCCAATCAGGGGCCTGCCGGCAACACGACCGGAGGGATCGACGAAATCCTTGCGCGGCGCATCGACCAATCCGGTCTTCACCATCCATACGACAATGTCGCGCCCGCGATAGCATCGCGGCAGGCGGCCAATATGGCCCGTCGCAAGATAGGTCTCCCTGCCTGCCAGAATCAAATCTTCGGCGATTTGACTGCCAGACTGCGCACTGCCGATGACGAGGATAGCTCCGGCGGGAAGGTCGTCGGCATTACGGTAGTCAGAGGCATCGAGCTGTACTGGGCCATCCTTCAACGCGAAGGCGGAAACTGGTCGACGCGGACGGTTCAAGCTGCCACTGGCGACAACCACGTTTTTCGCCCGCCACGTCTGCTGCGGCGTCACAATGTGAAAGAGCCCGTCACTTGATTTCAGTTTTGTGACCGAGATGCCGTTACGAACCGGGAGTTGGTAGCGCCGCGCATAGTCTTCAAGGAGAGTCGCAAACTCTATATGCGTCATAAACCCTTCTGGGTTCGGCCCATCGTAACGATCGCCCGGCATCACGCTGTACATGTTGGGAAGATTGAAGTGGAACGAGTCCCAACGCTGGGTCCGCCAGGTTTCGCCGATTCGCCCGCGTTCAAGGACGCAATGCCGCATATCGGATTGGGCAAGCATATAGCTGACGCCGAGGCCGGCCCATCCGGCGCCCACAACCACGGCATCCAGAACGCCCATTTCGCTCATGGCCGCCCCCAGTGGCCATCGTTCATCTCGTCACCATCCTTCCGACAGCCTCTAGCACGCGCTGGGCGCGCGACACCGACCGCGGCCAGCCCGCGATGCGCGGCGGCCTGCCTCATGCTTGGACGAGCTTGCCCCTAGGCCTTGCACTCGAATACTCCACAAAGTGTAGTATTCTGCGTTGATACGCCGACAGAAGGAGCGGGTCATTGGGAAGTTACGGGCAGTTCTGTCCCATTTCCAAAGCCGCGGAGATATTCTGCGAGCGCTGGACCCCATTGATCCTGCGCGACCTCGGTAAGGGCGTTTCGCGCTTCTGTGAACTTCAACGCGGTGTTGCGCGAGCGTCTCCGACCCTCCTTTCCAAGCGCCTCAAACAACTGGAGGCGGAGGGACTTGTTGAGCGGCGCCGACCGGAATCAGGGCACGGTTGGACTTACCACCTCACGGCGCCGGGCCAAGATCTGATGCCGCTGGTGCACGCGCTCGGCGTCTGGGGTCAGCGGTGGTCTCGTCGAGAGCTAATGGATCATGAGCTCGATGCCGGCCTGCTTCTCTGGGCAATTGAAAGGGGGGCGCATCCGGATGCCTTCGGAGCACGGCGTTCGGTCGTGAAGCTTACGTTCCGCGAGCGACCGGCTCGCTGGCGGCACTACTGGTTTGTCGGCGAGAATGGCGCGACGCAGCTCTGCATCACTGATCCTGCGTTTGATGTCGATCTCTACCTAACCACGACCTTGCGCGACATGATCTACGTCTGGCGCGGTGATCTTGCACTTCACGCCGCGCTTAGCCAAAACAGGATCGAAGCGATCGGCAGCGCCCGAGCAAGATCGGCCCTGCCACGTTGGCTTGCCAAGTCCAAGTTTGCCGACGTGAAGTCCAAGCGAGTACAGAGGCGTGTCGCAAAGAGTCCCAGGGCGGCCTGTGGAGGACGAGCCGGATGTCTTGATCCAGATTCCGGTCGTGAACCGTGAAAACTCCCGATATCCATGAAGTAAGTGTCGGGATTGCCGGACTATCGTTTCCTTTGCGGGTTGAGAAGCTGACCCCCTGTCACCCTGAAGGCAATGCCGTCGCGTCCTGATGGACGCTTCACGTTCTCGAGCACTGCCTTCTTTTCCATCCATGCAGTGCCCCGCTTCGCAGCTTTTCCAATCCCCCCCGGCGTTAACGCCAGAGGTCGGTGACCGCGCGCCGGAGCACCTAAAGAACGCTTGGCATGCAGTTAATCTTGGGAAACTGCGCAAGTTCGGCAGGTTGGTCGACGTACTGATCATCCAGACGCAGGTACCGCGAACGTCACGGATAGCAGGGCGAGCCGACGCGTCGAGACTCTCGATAGCCGCTTAAATTAGGTGCAGCGCAACATCTCTGCTTGGAGAATGGCCAGCATCTATGTCAGGGTTCGGTGACCGAAACGCCGAACTCCGGGGTACCATGGCAATTCTGGCAGCCGTCCATCACCTGACCCATTACAAATATGACCGGCCGGTGGTGCTCGGTCCCCAGGTGATCAGGCTGCAACCGGCGCCGCACTCGCGCACCAAGGTGCTCAGCCATTCGCTGAAGGTCGAACCGGCAAACCACTTCGTCAATCTGCAACAGGATCCCTACGGCAACTTCCTCGCCCGCTTCGTCTTTCCGGAGCCGGTGACGGAACTCAAGATCGAGGTCGACCTCGTCGCCGACATGACGGTTTATAACCCGTTCGACTTCTTCGTCGAGGAAAGCGCCGAGACCTTCCCGTTCGACTATCCGGAGGAGATCAGGGAAGACCTCGCCATCTACCGCGCGCCGGAGCCGGCCGGGCCGCTGTTGACCGCATTTCTTCGGACGATCGACCGCAGCCCGACAAACACCGTCAATTTCCTCGTCGACCTCAATGCAAGGCTGCAGCGCGAGATCGCCTATATCGTGCGCATGGAGACGGGCGTTTATTCGCCCGAGGAGACATTGGCCGCCGGCAAGGGCTCGTGCCGGGATTCCAGCTGGCTCTTGGTGCAGATCCTGCGCAATCTCGGCATCGCCGCGCGCTTCGTCTCCGGCTACCTGATCCAGCTCAAGCCGGATCTCGTCTCGCTCGACGGACCGCCGGGAACCGCTGTCGACTTTACCGACCTGCATGCCTGGTGCGAGGTCTATATTCCCGGCGCCGGCTGGATCGGCTTCGATCCGACCTCCGGCCTGCTCACCGGCGAAAGCCACGTGCCGCTGGCGGCCACGCCGCATTTCCGCAACGCCGCTCCGATCTCCGGCATGGCGAGCTTTGCCAATGTCGATTTCAACTTCGACATGCGCGTCGACCGGATTGCCGAGCATCCGCGCATCACCAAGCCGTTCTCGGACGAAAGCTGGGAGGCGCTCGATCGACTGGGCGGAAAAGTCGACGCGGCGCTGAAAGACGGCGACGTGCGGCTCACCATGGGCGGCGAGCCGACTTTCGTGTCGATCGACGATTTCGAGTCCGCCGAATGGAACACGGCCGCCGTCGGTCCAACCAAGCGCGGCAAGGCGGATGAGTTGATCCGCCGCCTGCGCGAGCGCTTCGCGCCGGGCGGCTTCCTGCATTACGGCCAGGGCAAGTGGTATCCGGGCGAGAGCCTGCCGCGCTGGACCTTCTCGCTCTATTGGCGCACCGACGGCGAGCCGGTCTGGCGCGATCCGTCGCTGATCGCGCGGGAAAAGAGTGGCGCTGCCGTGGGACCGGAGCAGGCCGAGAGCCTGCTCAAGGCGATCGCCGGCGAGCTCGGCATCGACAAAGCGATGGTGGGCGAGGCCTATGAGGATCCGGGCGAGTGGCTGCTCAAGGAAGGCAAGCTGCCGGACAATGTCGATCCTTCCAATTCGAAGCTGGAAGACCCGGAAGAGCGGAGCCGCATGGCCCGCGTCTTCGAGCGCGGTCTGACCAAGCCGTCAGGCTATGTGCTGCCCGTGCAGCGCTGGAACAGCCAGGCCGCGGGACAGCGCTGGCGCTCAGAGAAATGGAAGACCAGGCGCGGGCGCCTGTTCCTGGTGCCCGGCGATTCTCCGGTCGGCTACCGTCTGCCGCTCGGTACGTTGCCCTATGTGCCGCCGGCGCAATTCCCCTACATCGTGCCGGTCGATCCGTCCGTGCCGCGCGGCGCGCTGCCGGCGCGCGACGTGATCCTGCCCGAAGCTCCGGCCGCCGGCGGCGCAGACGAAATGGCGCGTCAGCAGGCGGAGGCCTCCTTCACCGCCGCCACGGCCCAGCAGGACCGGGTCGAGCAGCGACTGACCGAGATCGGCGGCGCGGTGCGGACCGCGCTCACCGTCGAGCCGCGTGACGGCCGGCTCTGCGTGTTCATGCCGCCGGTCGAGGCGCTGGAAGATTATCTCGAACTGGTGGCGGCGGCGGAAAACGCAGCGAAGACCATCGGTCTGCCGGTGCATATCGAAGGTTATGCCCCGCCGCACGACCCGCGCCTCAACGTCATCCGCGTGGCGCCGGATCCAGGCGTCATCGAGGTCAACGTCCACCCGGCCGCCAACTGGCAGGAATGCGTCGCGACAACCACGGCCATTTACGAGGAAGCCAGGCAATCACGGCTCGGCACCGACAAGTTCATGATCGACGGCCGCCACACCGGCACCGGCGGCGGCAACCATGTCGTGGTCGGCGGCGCGACGCCGAACGACAGCCCGTTCCTGCGCCGGCCGGATCTTCTGAAGAGCCTGGTGCTGCAATGGCAGCGGCATCCGTCGCTGTCCTACCTGTTCTCAGGGTTGTTCATCGGTCCGACCAGCCAGGCGCCGCGCATCGACGAGGCGCGGCACGATTCGCTTTATGAACTTGAGATCGCGCTGGCACAGGTGCCGCATCCCGACAAGGGAGGGGCGCCCTTGCCGTGGCTGGTCGACCGGTTGTTCCGCAATCTCTTGACCGACGTCATCGGCAACACGCATCGTTCGGAAATCTGCATCGACAAATTGTTCTCGCCGGATGGGCCTACCGGGAGGCTCGGGCTGGTCGAGTTCCGCGGTTTCGAGATGCCGCCCAATGCGCGCATGTCGCTCGCGCAGCAATTGCTGGTGCGAGCGATCGTCGCCCGCGCCTGGAAGAACCCGCTCGACGGCCGCTTCGTGCGCTGGGGAACCTCGCTGCACGATCGCTTCATGCTGCCGCATTATGTCTGGGCGGACTTCCTCGACGTGCTGGAGGACTTGAAGCTCAACGGCTTCGACTTCCGCCCCGAATGGTTCGCAGCCCAGCTCGAATTCCGCTTTCCGTTCTGCGGCGAGGTGCAACATGCCGGCGTCAAGCTGGAATTGAGGCAGGCGCTGGAGCCCTGGCATGTGATGGGCGAGCAGGGCGCCATTGGCGGCACGGTCCGCTTCGTCGATTCCTCGGTCGAGAGGCTGCAGGTGAAGACAGAAGGCCTCAATCCGCAACGCCACGCCATCGTCTGCAACGGGCGCCTTGTGCCGATGAAAATCACCGACAATCGCGAGGTCGCGGTGGCCGGCGTTCGCTTCAAGGCCTGGCAGCCGGCGTCCGGCCTGCATCCGGCCCTGCCGGTCAACACGCCGCTGGTCTTCGACATCTACGACCGCTGGTCGGGCCGCTCGGTCGGCGGCTGCGTCTACCATGTCGCGCATCCGGGCGGCCGCAACTACGACACCTTCCCGGTCAACGGCAACGAGGCCGAGGCGCGACGGCTCGCCCGGTTCGAACCGCGCGGCCACACGCCGGGCGGCTATGTGCTGCGTGACGAAGAAGCCTCTGAAGAGTTTCCCATGACCCTTGACCTCAGGCGGCCGGCGAGATTCTGATCGACGATGGCCAAGGGGAATCAGAGACGGGCGGGCGGGAGGCCGCAGGCGCAGAGCCTGCTGGAACGCTACCGGCCGATCGAAGGCGTCGTCGACGAGATGGTCGACGCGTCCGGCAGCCCGCGCCCGGCCTGGCGCTTCTTCATCGACGCGCTCGACGATCTGGGGGCGGAGCGGCTTGGGCAGCGCTTTGCCCGCGCCGATCAGTATCTGCGCGACGCCGGCGTCTACTATCGTGTCTATGAGCAGGCCGGGGCCAATGAACGCGAATGGCCGCTCGCGCATGTCCCGCTGCTGATCGACGAAAAGGAATGGGCCGAGATCAGCGCCGGCCTCGTCCAGCGCGCCGACCTGTTCGAAGCGATCCTGTCCGACATTTACGGGCCGAACCGGTTGGTCGAGAAGGGCATTCTGCCAGCCGGTCTGATTGCAGCCAGTCCGGAATATCTGCGCCCGATAGCAGGCGTCCGGCCGGCCAACGGGCATTTCCTCCACATGGTCGCCTTCGAGCTCGGCCGTGGACCGGACGGTAGCTGGTGGGTGCTTGGCGATCGCACCCAGGCGCCATCGGGCGCGGGCTTTGCGTTGGAGAACCGCGTCGCCACAACGCGTGCGCTGTCGGACATCTATGGCGAGATGCATGTGCATCGGCTTGCCGGCTTTTTCCGCCGTTTCCGCGACACGCTGAACGCCATGGCCAATGAGTCGGGCGGTCGCGTCGCCATCCTGACGCCAGGGCCGCTCAACGAGACCTATTACGAGCACGCCTATATCGCCCGCTATCTCGGCATCATGCTGCTCGAGGGCGAGGACCTGACCGTCTCCGGCGGCAGGCTGATGGTGCGAACAGTTTCCGGCCTGATGCCGATCGGCGTGTTGTGGCGGCGGCTCGATGCTGCCTTCGCCGATCCGCTGGAGCTCAGGCCGGAGTCGCAAATCGGCACGCCGGGCCTCGTCGAGGCGATCCGGCGCGGCTCCGTTTCGGCGGTCAATGCGCTGGGCTCGGGGCTGATGGAGACGCGGGCGCTGCTGTCGTTCCTGCCCAGGATCGCGCGGGAGCTGCAGGGCGAGGATCTCAAGCTGCCGAGCATCGCCACCTGGTGGTGCGGGCAGGAGGCCGAGCGAGCGCATGTGCTTGCCAATATCGACCGCATGGTGGTCGGTCCGGCGCTGTCGACTCGGCTTGCCTTCGAGGACGATGGCGCGACCCGGCTGGGATTGTCCCTTTCGTCCGGCGAGCGGGCCGATCTTGTCGCGCGCATCGAGGCGGACGGCGCCGGTTTCGTCGGCCAGGAAGCGGTGACGCTGTCGACCACCCCTGTCTTTGTCGATGGCCGACTGGAGCCACGGCCCGCCAGCCTGCGCGTCTATCTGGCGCGAACGCCGGAAGGCTGGACCGTGATGCCCGGCGGCTTCGCCCGCGTCGGCTTTTCGCTCGACCCGACGGCGATTGCCATGCAGCGCGGCGGCCAGGCGGCGGATGTCTGGGTTGTCAGCGACACGCCGGTCGAGCGCGAGACGCTGCTGCCGCAGGAGCATGAGGGCTTCACCCGCACCATGCCGGGCAGCTTGCCCAGCCGCGCCGCGGAGAACCTGACCTGGCTCGGGCGCTATATCGAGCGCTCGGAAGACACGGTGCGCGTGCTGCGCGCCTATCACGTGCGGCTTGCCGAGACATCCGATCCGGATATGCCGCTGCTTACCGATATCAGGGACTATCTGGAGCCGTTCGGCATCGAGGTCGAAACGGCGATACCACCGGGGCTGATCGGCACTTTGGACAGCGCGGTCTACAGCGCCGGCCAGATCCGCGACCGTTTCTCGCCCGATGGCTGGCTAGCGCTGAAGGATTTGTCCAAGACCATCCATAAGTTCGCGCAGACCGTGGCGCCGGGCGACGACGCGACACGGGCAATGACGGTGATGCTGCGCAAGCTCGCCGGCTTTTCCGGCCTGCTGCACGAGAACATGTATCGCTTCACCGGGTGGCGTTTCCTGGAAATCGGCCGCAGGCTGGAACGCGGCATCCAGATCGCTCGCACGCTCGGCCGGCTGACCAGGAACGGGGCGCCGGAAGGCGCGCTCGACATGATGCTGGAGATCGGCGACAGCGTCATGACCCATCGCCGGCAATATCCGGTGCAGGCGGGGCGGCGCACGGTGATCGACCTGCTCGCGCTCGATCCGCTCAATCCGCGCTCCATCCTGTTCCAGCTCGAGCGGCTGAAGGCGGAGATCGGCATGCTGCCTTCGATCGGCGGCGAGGGACATATGTCGCCCGCCGCCAAGGAAATCCTGCAGCTGAACACGGCAATCGCCGTCATGGAGCCGTCCGACATGAGCGCCAAAGTGCTCGACGACCTCGCCGGCCAGATCGGCGATCTCTACAATAGTCTCGCCCGAGCTTATTTCGCTTAGATGCTCTACGACATCAAACTCAATCTGCATTACGACTATGCCGCTGCTGCGGGCGGCGGACGGCATCAAGTGCGCGTGATGCCACAGACGATTGCCGGGGTGCAGCGCGTGATCGCGGCCTCGCTGTCCTTCCAGCCGCCGCCGGCCGAACGTGCCGATTTTTCCGATTTCTTCGGCAACAACGTCACCTCGATCGCCTTTCGCGAGGCGCATGAGACGCTCGACATCCGCATGAGCGCGCGCGTTTCGGTCTCGCGGCCGGAGCCGGGCCTCGACGTCTCGCCGGACATCGGCGGGCTGAGGTCGGAACTGGATATGGTGCGGTCGTTATCGCCCTCCGCGCCGCATCATTTCCTCGCCGCCAGCGATCATGTCGGCATTGATCAGGCGATCACGACCTATGCGCGGGAAAGCCTGGCCTCCTCGGTGGTCGCCACGGCGACCGATCTCTGCAACCGCATCCATCGCGATTTCGCCTATGACGGCAAGGCCACGACGGTTCAGACGCGGGCCAGCGACGCCTTTGCGCTGAAGCGCGGGGTTTGCCAGGATTTCTCGCATATCATGATCGCGGGCTTACGGGGTCTTGGCATTCCGGCCGGCTATGTCAGCGGCTTCCTGCGCACGATTCCACCCAAGGGCAAGCCGCGGCTCGAAGGCGCCGATGCCATGCATGCCTGGGTTAAGGCCTGGTGCGGGCGCGATGCCGGCTGGCAGGAATTCGACCCGACCAACGGCATGCGGGCGAGCAATGACCATATCACGGTCGGCTACGGCCGCGACTATTCCGACGTGGCGCCGATCGTCGGCGTGCTGAAGACCACCGGCGGCCAGGTCGGCGAGCAGGCAGTCGACGTCATCCCGGTCGTCGCCGAAAAGGTGTAACGACAACCCGATTGCTTGTGGGCGCTTCTCAAATGCGCCTGCCGTCGATATCCTGCGCACGGGATTGACGGGGGCGCCTGCGTGGCTATGGCGCGCGGAGGCGGATTGGAAGCGGTAAGCATCATCATTCCGGCACATGATGCGGCTCGGACGATCGCCCGGACGCTCGCTTCGCTGGCATTGGAAAAAGAAATCATCGGCGAGGTGCTGCTGGTTGACGATTCGTCGTCCGACGCCACCGCCGCCGTCGCCTCGGAAACAGCATTGCGGTTTGCCTTGCCGCTGCGCGTCATCAAATCGAGCTGCCGCGACGCCGGCGGCTCCAGGAATCTGGCGCTGGAGCAGGCCTGCTTTCCCTGGATCTATCTGATCGATGCCGACGACCTGCATCTTGAAGGTGGCCTGCGCGCACTGCTGGCTAAGGCCGTAGCTGAACCAGGGGCGGACATGGTGGTCGGCGCCTACCGCCGGAGAGTCGATGGCGAGGAGCGGTCGACCAAGCTGCCGGGCGGCTACACGGCAAGCGGACCGGCCAATGCCTGCGCCTACCTCGAAGGCCGAATACGGTCGATCGCGGTCGGCAGCGCGCTGGTGTCGCGGCGGGCTGTCGGCGAAACAAGATTCGCGACCGGCCTTGCCTATGACGAGGACACGCTGTTTTGGGTGCGCCTGATGGCCAAGGCCTCGCTCGAGATCGTGACACAGCCCGTCTTCGTCTATTTCGTGTCGGCGGAGCGTTCCGACGATCGTTTCACGGTCAGGCCTGCCGGGCGCTTTCTCGAATGGCGCCTGGCGCTACGTCGGCTCCGGTCCTGCGGCATCCCGGAGCGATCGCTCAAGACCAGGGAAGGTCTCGTCGCTTTGAAGATCGCGCGCGTTCATTATGCGCGCGGCGATTTCGATATGGCGGCAAGATTCCTCGGCGTGGCCGAAGCAGCGCCAAGGGCGGGCGCGGATGTCTGGCGCTGCATGCGCTATCGGCTGAAGATCGCGCTGCGGCGCCGGTTCTCGGCGCCGGCCGCCCAACTGCAACGCGCCTGATGGCCGAGAGGCCGGATCTCGCGGTCGTGGTGATTGGTTTGCGGGCACCGGCCGCGCTGGCGGCCGCGGTCAGGTCCGTTCTCGACCAGAATATTCCGCTCGAGATCGTGGTGGTGAATTCAGGCGGCGGCAATGCCAAGGCGCTGCTTGCCGATTGCGGCATCGACGTAACAGCGATCGATGTCGAGGAACGATTGTTTGCCGGCGCTGCGCGAAATCGCGGCATCGCTGCAACGCAAGCTCCGTTCGTCGCCTTTCTAGCCGATGATTGCCTGGCCTGTCCGCAATGGGCCGAAATCCGGCTGCAGCGTCATCGGGAGGGCGCTGCGGCTGTGGCGAGCGCTGTCCTCAACAGTCACCCGCGCAATCTGGTCGCCTGCGCGGCGCATCTCGTCACCTATATGCGACGCCTGCCCGGTCTTTCGGCCAGGAACGCGCAGCGCTACGGCGTTTCGTTCGACCGGAAGCTTTTCGACCGATACGGGACGTTCGACGAGCGAATGACGTCTGGGGAAGACACCGAATTCATGGCCAGGTTGCCCGAGGCTTTGCGGCCGGTCTGGGAACCGAGGGTCCTGACCGTTCATCGCAACGAGACGAGCCTATTCGGCTTGCTTGCCGACCAGTATCGCCGTGGGCGCCGCTATGGCGCCTATCTCCGGTCTATCGAAACCGAAAAACCCGTGCGTCCGTTCCGGAAGGTGTTCCGCGACCGGCGCAATGTCAGCAAGCTGGTCAAGGAGGGGTTGTCCGGCAAGGACAGAATCTTCGCAAGGCTGTCGCTGCCGATCGTGTGGCTGGCATTGTTCGCCAAATCGCTGGGGGCATCGGTGGGCGCACGGTATGGCGACACGACCGGGGGCCGGCGATGATCACCATCGAAATTAAGCGGCCGCGCCGGCGGCGTGGCCGATGGCTTTGGTCGCGGCGCAAGATCGTCGCCGTTTTCAGCTATCGCTACGATCAGCATCTCGTGCCCGACCTCATCGCCAATCTCGAGCCTGTCGTCGATGGCTGGATCGCCTATGACGACCGCGCCTCGGAGGGTGTTTTCAGCAGCGAGCCGCAGAGGCGGCGCGCGCTTATCGCAGCGGCTCATGAGGCGGGCGCCGATTGGGTTCTGGCGATGGATCCCGACGAAAGGCTGGAAAATGCCGTCGCCGGCCGGATAGGTCAGTTGACCAGCGGGTCCACGCGCATCGCCTGGGGATTTCGCTGCCGGGAGATGTATACGCCGGCCAGCTATAGGGTCGACGGCCTGTGGGGCCAGAAGATGCAGCACAGGCTTTTTGGGGCCTATCCCCCTGATCGCTATCGATCCAAAGATCTGCATGGCGCCTGGTTTCCCGACGATATCGGCTTCAGGCTCAAGGACAGCGGTCTCAATCTCTATCATTTGAAGATGATCGAGCCAAAGCGGCGCGCGGCGCGTCGCGACCTCTACAACCGCCTCGATCCGGATCGCCGGCTGCAGCAGATCGGCTACGACTATCTGGCGGACGAGTCGGGAATGTTCCTCGAGGCCGTGCCGGCCGGGCGAGAGTACTTTCCCGCTCATGCCGACGACGGCGGGCTCTGGATGGCGGATCTATCCGCCAACCTGCGGGACTGAAACCTCTTTCGGAACCAGTCATCGGCGCGCGGCTTTATCTACGGGCCATTTCGCGGAGCCGGCATGTTGCAGCATTCACGATCGCCTTCGGACCGTTCGACGCGGGCCGAGGAAACACGAGGGAACGGCGCCAACAGCTCGGCCGAGAGCACGTCGCTCAACTATGTAAGCGATGCCGATCCCGGCATACGGAGATTGCGGAAAGGCACGGGATTTTCCTATCTGGCGGCCGATGGCGGAACCGTCGACGAAACGACGGTGGCCCGCATCAAGGCGATCGTCATACCGCCGGCCTGGACCGATGTATGGATATCACCCGATCCAGACGGCCATATCCAGGCGACAGGCCGGGATCAGCGCGGCCGCAAGCAGTACCGTTATCACCCACAATGGACCGAGGAACGCGACGGCGTCAAATATTCCAGCCTCGTTGCTTTCGCGGAAAGCCTGCCTGCCCTCAGGCGGCAGATCGATGCCGATCTGCGCCGGCACGGGCTGCCGATGGAGCGCGTCGTCGCCTCGGTGGTCTGGTTGCTCGACAACACCATGATCCGCATCGGCAACGCGGCCTATGCACGCGACAACAAGAGCTTCGGGCTGACCACGCTGCGCGACCGCCATGTCGAGATCACCGGATCCAGCCTGCGCTTCGCCTTCAAGGGCAAGTCGGGCAAGGAATGGAAGCTGAAGCTGGTCGATCGCCGCATAGCAAAGGTCGTGCGCGGTGCCCAGGATCTGCCCGGACAGAAGCTGTTCCAATATGTTGACGAGGACGGCGACCGGCGGCCGGTGCGCTCGGAGGACGTCAACCGCTATATTCGCGAGGCATCCGGCGCCGAATTCAGCTCAAAGCATTTCCGCACCTGGGGCGGCACGATCCATGCAGCGTCGCTGTTTGCCGGAACCGAGCTGCCGGAAAGCAAAACGCAGCAAAACCGGGTGATCAACAGCGTCGTCGACAAAGTCGCCGAGCGGTTGGGCAATACCCGGGCGGTCTGCCGCAAATGCTACATCCATCCGCTGGTGTTCGAGGCGTGGAGCAAAGGGCGCCTGCTTGACGAAATGGCGGAGGCCAACAAGCGCAGACGCCTCATATCCGGCCTGGACGAGGAAGAAACACTGGTGCTCAGATGGCTGCAGGCGCGCGGCGCCTGACAGGCAGGCGCAAAGATCGCCAAATCCGTGATCTCTCGATAAATTTTTTTATCGACCTCGTGTCGGGAAGGGTCCTAGTGTCGCGTCCTTTGATACGGAAAGGACGCACCATGCTCTACGCCATCCTCTGCTACGCCTCCGAAGACGTCGTCTGCTCCTGGAGCAAGGAACAGGACGACGAGGTCATGGCAAAGCTCCTCAACGTGCAGGACAAATATGCCAAGGCCGGCCGGCTGGGGCCGGTGGCGCGCCTTTTGCCGACGACGGCGGCCACGACACTGCGAAAGGTCAAAGGGGAGTCGATCGTGCTCGACGGTCCGTTCGCCGAGACCAAGGAACAATTCCTCGGCTTCTACACGCTCGAATGCAATGATCTCGACGAAGCCGTCGAATTCGCGCGCGAGCTCTCCGAGGTCAATCCGAGCGGCGGCTCCTACGAGATCCGGCCGGTTTCGGTCTTCAATCCGACAAAGGTCGCGGTATGACAGAGCTCGCCTGGATAAGCACCGCAATCAGCAACGCCCGTCCGCAGGCGATGGGCGCGCTGCTGCGCTACTTCCGTGACCTCGACGCCGCGGAAGAGGCTTTCCAGGACGCGTGCCTGAGGGCGCTCAAGAACTGGCCGAAGAACGGGCCGCCGCGCGATCCGGCCGCCTGGCTGATCTTCGTCGGCCGCAACAGCGGCATCGACGCGGTGCGCAAGCGCGCCAAGCAGGCGCCGATGCCGGAGGAAGACCAGGTGTCCGATCTGGAGGACGCCGAGAGCGACATGGCCGAGCGGCTGGACGGCGCGCATTACCGCGATGATATCCTGCGGCTTCTGTTCATCTGCTGCCATCCGGATCTGCCGCCAACGCAGCAGATCGCGGTGGCGCTGCGTATTGTCTCCGGTCTCACCGTCAAGCAGATCGCGCGCGCTTTCCTGGTCGGCGAGAGCGCCATGGAGCAGCGCATCACCCGCGCCAAGGCGCGCATTGCCGACGCCGGCGTGCCGTTCGAAACGCCGGGCGCGGTCGAGCGCTCGGAGCGGCTCGCCGCAGTCGCCGCGATGGTCTATCTGATCTTCAACGAGGGCTATTCGAGCAATGGCGGCGAGGCGCCGGCTCGCGCGCCGCTGTGCGAGGAGGCGATCCGGCTCGCCCGGCTGCTGCTCAGGCTGTTCCAGCAGGAACCAGAAATCATGGGGCTGACGGCGCTGCTGCTTCTCCAGCATGCGCGTGCGCCGGCACGGTTCGACGAGAATGGCGAGATCGTGCTGCTCGAGGACCAGGACCGCTCTCTCTGGAGCCGCAAGATGATCGACGAGGGCCTGGCGCTGGTCGACAAGGCGCTGCGCCACCGCAAGCCCGGTCCCTACCAGGTGCAGGCGGCGATCGCGGCGCTGCATGCGCGGGCGGCGACGGCGGAAGATACCGACTGGACCGAGATCGACCTGCTCTACGGTCTGCTGGAGCAGATGCAGCCTTCGCCCGTGGTGACGCTCAATCGCGCCGTCGCGGTCAGCAAGGTACGCGGCCCGGAAGCCGCGCTTGCCATGATCGAGCCGCTGGAAGAGCGGCTGTCGGGCTATTTCCACTTCTTCGGCTTGAGGGGCGGGCTGCTCATGCAGCTTGGCCGCAACGAGGAGGCACGTGTCGCCTTCGACCGCGCCATCGCTTTGGCCAACACCGCGGCCGAGGCGGCGCATATCCGTATGCATATTGACCGGCTGATCAAGGAAAGCACCGAGAAATCCTCGATCCAGAAGGCCCGTTGATCCGGCTTCGCCGCCTGGCCCAATTTTGCGATCCGCCCTTGGACCATGCCGGGGTGGCAGTTTTTCCCCGAAACGAGTAATGCCACGCCATGAAAGGCGCCTGGACGTGTCTGATTGGCATGGACAAGGCATGCCGCATGGCTTCACCGCCCTGTGAGAGGCGGGAATCTGAAAGGGATAAAAAATGACATTAGCCAAGGAAACGGCCTCGCTTCTCGAGAAACTGGGCGTGGCCAGAGATGCGCTTTCGGGCGGCGACCTCGTTGTGCACAGCCCGGTGACGGGCGAACAGATCGCGGCGCTGAAGTCTATCTCGGCGGCCGACGCCGGCAAGGCCATCGATGCCGCGCACAAGGCCTTCCAGAGCTGGCGGCTGGTGCCGGGACCGAAGCGCGGCGAGCTGGTCCGCCTGCTCGGCGAGGAGCTGCGCGCGCATAAGGACGAGCTCGGCCGGCTGGTGTCGATCGAGGTCGGCAAGATCCCGTCCGAGGGGCTGGGCGAGGTCCAGGAGATGATCGACATCTGCGATTTCGCCGTCGGTCTGTCGCGGCAATTGTATGGCCTCACCATCGCCACCGAACGTCCTGGTCATCGCATGATGGAGACCTGGCATCCGCTCGGCGTCGTCGGCGTCATCTCGGCCTTCAATTTCCCGGTCGCGGTATGGTCATGGAACGCGGCTCTTGCCTTCGTCTGCGGCGATGCGGTGGTGTGGAAGCCCTCGGAAAAGACGCCGCTGACCGCGCTTGCCTGCGAGGCGATCTTCAACCGCGCCGCAAGGCGTTTCGGCGCGGATGCGCCGGCAGGACTGCTGCAGGTGCTGATCGGCGACCGCGCCGCCGGCGAGGTGCTGGTCGACCATCCGAAGGTGCCGCTGGTCTCGGCCACCGGCTCGACCCGCATGGGCCGCGAGGTCGGTCCCAGGCTTGCCAAGCGCTTTGCGCGTGCGGTGCTCGAACTCGGCGGCAACAATGCAGGCATCGTCTGTCCGACCGCCGACCTCGACATGGCGCTGAGAGCCATCGCCTTCGGCGCCATGGGCACGGCCGGCCAGCGCTGCACGACGCTCAGGCGCCTGTTTGTGCATGACAGCGTCTATGACGCGCTGTTGCCGCGGCTGAAGAAGGCCTATGAGACGGTCTCGGTCGGCAATCCGCTGGAAGGCAAGGCGCTAGTCGGTCCGCTGATCGACAAAGCGGCCTTCGACAACATGCAGAAGGCGCTGCAGGAAGCGCAAGCGCATGGCGGCAAGGTGACCGGCGGCAAGCGCGTCGAGAACGGCCATCCGGACGCCTATTACGTGCATCCGGCGCTGGTCGAGATGCCGGAGCAGGTCTCGCCCGTGACGGAAGAGACCTTCGCGCCGATCCTCTATGTGATGAGATACACCGATTTCGACGAGGCGCTTGAGCAGCACAATGCGGTGGGCGCCGGCCTGTCGTCGTCGATCTTCACACGCGACCTGCAGGAATCGGAGCGGTTCCTCGGCGTCGACGGCTCGGACTGCGGTATCGCCAACGTCAATATCGGCACTTCGGGCGCCGAGATCGGCGGGGCGTTCGGCGGCGAGAAAGAGACGGGCGGCGGCCGCGAGAGCGGCTCGGACGCATGGAAGGCCTATATGCGCCGCGCCACCAACACGGTGAACTTCTCCAAGGCGCTGCCGCTCGCCCAGGGCGTGTCCTTCGACATCGATTGAGGACGAAGCGACGGGTCAGCCTCATCCGCGAGCTGACCCGCTCGACTATCGATCAGGCCATGAGGACGGACGGCGGCGATTGTTCAGAAAGCCTTGCCGGTAGCCGGATCGAACAGGCGCAACGCGGCCGCATCGAAGACAAAAGCGCATGGCTGGCCTTTGGCGACGCGAGCCTGCGGCGGCAAGGTTGCCGTCAATTTCTGCGCGCCGACCCGGGCGGTGGTGACCTGTTCCGGTCCCGTCAGTTCAACGACGTCGATCTCGACCGGCAGCGACAATTCGGCGCCGCCCGGACCAAGGCGGAGCGCCTCGGGCCTGATGCCGGCGACAACCGAAGCGCCGTCGCGGGCGGTGTCGGCGTAGCGCGCGGGCAGCGCCAGCCGCGCATCCGTGCCGACGATCGCGAGCTTGCCGTCCTCGACCGTCGCTTCCAGCATGTTCATCGAAGGCGCGCCGACGAAGCCCGCAACATAGAGCGTCGCCGGCTGATTGTAGATCTCCTCCGGCGTGCCCAGCTGTTCGATGCGGCCGTCGCGCATGACGGCGATCCGGGTCGCTAGCGTCATCGCCTCGATCTGGTCATGGGTGACGTAGACGACCGTGGTGCGCAGCATCTCGTGCAGGCGCTTCAATTCGGTGCGCATTTCCAGGCGCAGCTTTGCGTCGAGGTTGGAGAGCGGCTCGTCGAACAGGAAGACCTGCGGCTTGCGTACCAAGGCCCTTCCGATGGCGACGCGCTGGCGCTGGCCGCCGGACAACTGGCCGGGCTTGCGGTCGAGCAGGTTCTCGATTTGCAAAAGCTTCGCCGCCTCGCGCACCGCCTTGTCGCGCTCGGCGGCGGGAACCTTGCGCATCTCCAGGCCGAAGCCGATATTGCGGCCGACGGTGAGGTTCGGATACAGCGCGTAGGATTGGAAGACCATGGCGATGTCGCGGTTCTTCGGATGCACGCCAAGCACCGACCGGCCGCCGATCAGCACGTCGCCGCTGGTTGCTTCGGCGAGACCGGCGATGATGTTGAGCAAGGTGGACTTGCCGCAGCCCGAGGAGCCGAGCAGCACCAGGAACTCGCCGTTCTCGAGCGCGATGTCGATGCCTTTCAGCGTCTCGACGCTGCCGTAGTTCTTGCGGACATCGCGGATTTCAAGCGCGCTCATGGGCGGCATCCTCGAATTGGATCGGCCCGCCATAGTCGCGGGGCAGGGTTGAGATGGCGCGCGAGGCCACTCGGATGGCGGCGGACAGGCACTTTTCCAGTGATCGCCCCTGCGCCAGCGCAGCCAGGAACGCGGCGTTGAAGACATCGCCGGCGCCGATCGTGTCGATGACGGCGACGCGGGGCGCGGGCACTTCAATGAGTTTGCCGTCGGCGCCGATGGCGATCGCGCCGTCGGGCCCGCGCTTGACGACGACCGTCGCGCCGTCCCTCATGCCGTCACGGATCTTGCGCGCCGCTCGCCCCGGGCTTGCCAGGCCGGCCAGTGTGGTCGTCTCGACCTCGTTGAAGAGCGCCAGTTCGCAGCGCGACAGCCAGCCGCGCGCAGCGGTGCAGTTCGCTTCCGTCCAGCCATCGATCGGCCAGCCTGTGTCGAGCGCGACGCCGATGCGGTGCGCCTCGGCCCAGTCGAAAAAAGCGTCGTAATCGCGCGTCAGGTCGTCGGTGAGGAAAGAGCCGCAGAGCAGCGCATAGCCACCGGAAAGCCGATTGGCGTCCAGCACGGAGAGCGCGTCGCCCAGGCTGAAGCGGGGCAGGTGGCCGCGCGTGGTGAAGAAGGTGCGTTCGCCGTCCGGGTGGGTCACGCCGACCGACAATGTCGTGCCTTCGGGACGAACCGGCCATTTTTGCGCCCGGCTCCCGAATGCCTCGCGCAGCCAGCGCCCGAACTGGTCGTCGCCGAGATTGGCGGCAATCTCGAAGTCGATGCCCAGCGCCTGCCAGGCAAGCGCCGTATTGCCGGCCTGGCCACCGACCCGCAGGTCGTCGTGATCGACGACGGTCTCGGTGCCGGCCTTCGGCCAAGGTGCGACCGGCCCGACGATCAGATCGACATTGACGTTGCCGATCACCGCAAGCGGCCGCATCACTCGCTCCTGGTGATCTTGGTGGTGCGTACCGGCGTTCCGGCATTCTCGACGCGGGAATCGGCGAAGGCGATCATCAGGCGCTGCGCCACCGGCAGCATGGCAAAGACCGCCGCCAGGCCCGTGGCGGGTTTGAAGGCGAGTGTCACGGCGCCTGCGACTGGCGGTTTGCCGGAAGCGTCGAACATGATCAACGGCGCACCGGTCTCGACGACGGACAGGGCCATCGCGGTGACGAGGTCGGCGGTCGGGTCGTCGCCGCGGAAAAGAACGACGCCAATGCTTGGACCCAGCATCTCCATTGGCCCGTGGCGCAGCTGACCGCCTTCGAGCGAGAAACAAGGCAGCCGCGACAGTTCGGTGAAGCCGAGGGCAAGGGCTTCAGCCACGCCTTGAAGCTTGCGGCCGGAAGTGACGATGGTCGTGACCGTCCTCAGCGCCGCGAGCGCGGCATCGATTTCGAACACCTGAGGCGTCTTGAGCACGGCGAGCGCGCCGGCGGGATCGTCGCCAAGTGCGGCCAGGATGGCGAGGTGCAGGGCGAAGGTCACGGTCAGGCTGCGGGTCGCGGCAAAGGCAAGCTCGGTGCCGCCGGCGCCGACGAGGCAAGGCACCGTACGGCCAAGGAACGAGCCGGCCTCCAGCGTCAGGCCGAAGGTTTCGGCGCGATCGCCGGTCTCGGCAAACCAGCGCAGCACCTCGGCGCTCTCGCCGGACTGCGAGGTGACGATCACCGTCTTGCCGGCCAGCGGCAGCGGCTGGCCGAGCTGCTCTGAAAGCGGCAGCGCGATGGCATCAATGCCACGCGCGCGATAGAGCGGCTCGACCGCGCGAGCGACGGCGTGCGAGGCGCCCATGCCGAGCAGGATGAGCCGGCCGGTCTTCCTGATCGAGGCGGCGACCTTGGCGGCGGCATCCGTGTTATTCTCAAAGGAAGCCAGCGCGTCCTGATGCTGGCGCGCCATCTCGCGATCGATGGCGAGGAGGCCCGTCGGCCGTTCTTTCTTTGCGGTCATGATTATCCTTTCACTCCGCCGCTGGTCAGACCCGAGATCAGCGCGCGTTGCATGAAGAGGCCGATCAGCACGGGCGGCAAGGCCGCGAGCACGCCGGCGGTGGCGATCAGTCCGTAGTCGGAGACGCGGCCGCCGGCGAGATCGGCGATGGCGACCGTCAGCGTCTTTGCCCGCTGGTCCGAGGTGAAGAGCAGGGCGTAGAAGAACTCGTCCCAGGCAAGCAGCACCGCAAACAGCGCCGATGTCGCCACCACGGGCGCGGCCAGCGGCAAGGTGATGATGCGCCAGGTCTGCAGCAGTCCCGCTCCGTCGATCATGGCCGCTGCCTCGATCTCGCGCGGGATGGAATCGAAACCCGATTTCATCAGCCAGGTGGTGAAGGGCGCGAGGATGGTCAGATAGATCAACGCTAGGCCGAAGACGTTGTTGAGCAGGCCGAGATAGGACAGGCCCATGTAAAGCGGCACGGAGAGCGCCACCGGCGGCAGCATATAGGTGGCGATCACCATCGACAGCGACCAGCCGACCGAAGGCGTGCGCGAAACGGCCCAGCCGGCCGGCACGGCAAGGACAACAGCGGCGAGCGTCGCCATGCCGGCGACTTCCAGGCTGTTGCGCAACGATGACGTGAAGGCGGCGCCCGCACTGTTCTCGGCCCTCGACAGAAGCTGCGCGTAACGGGAGAAGTCGGCCGCCTGCGGCCACCAGCGCAGCGGCTTGGCCGCAAGGTCGGCTGCCGGCGATATGCTCATGACGAAGAGCCAGGCGAGCGGCGCCAGGATCACGGCGGCAAGCAGGAGGGCGCAGACATAGACGAAGGCGGTGAAGACCGGGCTCTTGCGTTCCATCAGGCCGCACTCCCGGCGGTCTTCTTGACCAGCGTCGCATAGGCGACGGCCAGCACGGTGACGAGCAGGGTGACGATCAGTGCCAGCGAGGCGCCGGAGCCGGCGCGCTGGAAGGAGAAAGCTTCCTGGTAAACGAGGATCGACAGCGAGCGTGTGCTGTTGGCGGGGCCGCCGCGTGTCATCACCCAGATAATGTCGAAGACCTTGAAAGCCTCGATGGTGCGCAGCACCAGCGCCACCATCAGCGGGCCTGCCAAATAGGGCAGGATGACGAAGCGGAAGCGGTTGAACGGCCCGGCGCCGTCGACAAGCGCCGCGGCGGTGATGTCGCGCGGTACCGCTTGCAGGGCAGCGAGCGCGATCAGCGCAACGAGCGGAAAATTCTTCCAGCAGTCGGCGACGATCAGCGCCGCGAGCGCTGTGCCGGGCTCACCCAGCCAGGAGCGATAGTCATCGATGAGATGGAGTTGCGTCAGCGCCGCGTTCAACGCGCCATATTCGGGATTGTAGATTAGCCTCCAGAGCGTCGCGTTGACGACGGTGGGCAGCGCCCAGGGCAGGATCATCAGTCCGCGCAAGACGGCGCGACCGCGGAACTCCTGATTGAGCAGCAGCGCCGCCAGCACGCCGAGCACCATCTCGGCGGCGACCGAGATGACGGCGAACCAGGTGGTCGTCGATAGCGTGCGGGTGAAGTTCGAGCTGGTCAGCATCTTGGTGTAGTTGTCGAAGCCGACGTAATTGCCGGCCGTGCCGACCAGTTGGGCGTCGGTGAAGGAAAGCCTGACGGTATCGACCAATGGCCAGCCGATGACGGCCACCATGATCACCAAAAGCGGCAGCATCAACAGCCACGCGCGCGTCGTCATCCAGGTGCCCGACATCAGAGGCGCCTCTCTCCCGTCATCCGGTCAGAAATAGCACGGGCGGCACTCGTCGATGAGGCCGCCCGCGTGGAGGAACGCCAGATCAGAGGCCGCTGTTTTCGGCAGCGGTCTTGAGCGCGTCTTCCGGCGTCGCCTGGCCAAGCAGCGATTCCTGGATCGCCTGCTGCAGCGCCGTCGACAGTTGCTGGTATTTCGGCGTGGTCGGGCGCGGATACATCGCGGCGAGACCGAGCTTGGCGGCGACGATCAGCTCTTCCTGGCCCTTGGTGACGGCCGGATCGTCATAGGACGAGGCCCAGATCGGCAGCGAGAGCTTGGCATACTGGTTCTGCGTCGCCTGCGAGGTCATGAACTCGATGTATTTCCAGGCTTCGTCCTGATGCTTCGATACCGCCGTGATGCCAAGGCCCATCGAGCCGTTGACGGCCGAGACCTCACTGGTGCCGGCGACGCCCGGCGCCGGCACGACGCCGACCTTGCCTGCGACCTTGGAGTCCTTCGGATTATTGGCCATGTTGTACATGTAGGTCCAGTTCAGCGCGAAAGCGGCATCGCCGTTCTCGAAGACCTTGCGGACGTCTTCCTCGAGGAATTCCTTGGAATTCGGATTGGTCAGGCCCGATTTGTAGCTGTCGACCATGTATTTCAGCGCCGAGAGGCCGCCGCCATTCTGGAAGTCGGGCTTGCCGTCCTTGAGGAAGTCGCCGCCATAGGCGCTGACCAGCGTGGTGTAGTCGCAGATGGCGGCTTCGGCCTGCGACCAGCTCCAGGCGATCGGCGTCTTCAGCAGCCCCTTGTCCTGGATGATCTTGGCCTGCTGGCCGAGCTCTTCCCAGGTCTTAGGCGGCGCCTTGATGCCTGCCTTTTCCAGGATCTCTTTGTTGTAGAACAGGTATTTGGTGTCGAGGATCCACGGCATGCCGTAATACTTGCCGTCATACTGGACAGTGGTCCAGGCGCCGGGCAGCACGCCCTTTTTCATGTCGTCGGTGATCTTCGACGACACATCGACCAGCACCTTGTTGGTCGCGTATTCGGCAGGCCAGATGACGTCGAACAGCACCACGTCATAGCCGCCGCCGGAGCCTTGGGCGAGCACCGTCTTGTCGTGCAGGCCTTCATAGGGAACGAATTCGAGGTTCACCTTGATGTCCGGATTGGCCTTGGTGAAGGCCTCCGTCATCGAGCGCACGTCAGCCTCGCTATAGGCGGCCTGCGCCATGAAGAGCGCGTTGAGGGTGGTTTCGGCGAAGGCGTGGGGGACGAACAGTCCGCCGACGAACACCGCGCCCAGAAGTGTCTTACCGATTGATTTCAGCATTTGTCTTCTCCCATTTTCGACAGCTGCGAGTGGGGCGGCCAAGACCATGCCGCTTCCTCGAATTCGCGTCGCGCATGACCGGATCCGTCCCCACGGCGTGCAGCGGAGCTCGAAAGCCTTGCTGTCTTTTTGTGGAACCGTGCGGGTCGCACCTATTAAGTCAATTCGCTTGACTTAATTAGTCGATCAATCCTTTAATGGAGTCAAGAGGGGAAGCGACGGTGCACGACATTAGCCCGATCCGTGCCAAGAGCGGTACCAACCAGGAGGGTACCAGCGCGCATAACCGCCGCGTCATGATCGAGGCGCTGCGGCTCAACGGCGCGCTTTCGCGCGCGGACCTTGCGCGGGCGACGCAGCTGACCAAGCAAGCGGTTTCCAACATCATCGAGGATCTCGAGCGCGACGGGTTGGTCGTGGCTCTGGATGCGGTGCGCAAGGGCAGGGGACAGCCCTTCACGCCCTACCGGCTGGTTCCCGAGGGGGCTTTCGCCATCGGGCTGCAGATCGACCGGCATTTGACACGGGTGGTGGTGGTCGATCTCGTCGGCAAGGTGATCGCGCGCGCCGAGGCGGGGCTGCCGTTCGACGAGCCTTCAGAGGGCGTGGAAATAATCCTTGCCTTGGTCGACCGTGTCAGAGGCGAGCTGGCCGGGATGTTCTCCCAATCCGAACGAAGGCTGGTCGGATTGGGTGTCGCCATGCCAGGCCCGTTCGGGCTGAAGAACCCCGACAACAAATGGATGATGCCGGCCTGGCAGCAATTTCCGCTGCTGGAGGCGCTTGCCGCCGGTACCGGCCTCGATGTCGGCCTGCAGAACGACGCTGCGGCCTGCGCGACGGCGGAGCGGATCGTCGGCGCGGCGCATGGCGTCGATCACGCCGTCTGCCTTTATGTCGGTTACGGCATAGCCGCCGGGCTGATCCTCAACGGCGAGCTCTACAGCGGCGGCAACGGGAATGCGGGCGAGGTCGGCATGGCGCTGCTTTCGCCAAGCGGCCCGGGTTCGACGCCATTGGAACACCGCGCCTCACTCGCCTCGCTCTACCAACATCTCGGCCTCGACCCCACCGAGAGGGGGCTTTACGAGACGCTCGGCACGCTGGCGCTCGCGCAAGACCCGAGGGTCATGGGCTGGGTCGAGAAAGCCGCGTCCGACCTGCGCTGGAGCGTGCATCTGATCGAAACGATCTTCGACCCGCAAACCGTCATCCTCACCAGCAGCGCACCTGAGGCGCTGGTCCGGCTGCTGCTTCAGGCCATGCATCCGCTGCTGCCGTCGATCGCGGACCGACCCGTCCGGCGCCTGCCACGGCTGCAACTCGGCACCACCGATCCCTGGGCGATCGCGGTGGGCGCCGCGGCGGAGCCGATCAGTCGGGCCTTCGATCCGCGCTTTTCCGCTATCCTGAAGGCCGGATAGAAAGCCGAAGGCGGTCAGTCCGTCGCTTGCTTCGCGGTGGTGGCGAAAGCCGCGTCGACGACGGCGAGCTTGGACGCCTGGACGGCCATGTATTCATCGAAGAACTGCCGCGAAACCCACATCACGGAATGGCCGCGCTGGCCGACCCAGCCGATGCTGCCGAGCGCCTCTGCATCGTGGAGTTTGCGCGCCAGATGCGTGCGTGAGAGTTTTAGCCAGTGCGCGAATTCGCTGACCGAAATGACGCTGGTCGGTATCCTGTCGAGATGGACGTCCTCCGGATCGACGCCGGACATCAGCCAGTCCATGACGATGCCGCCGTTGTTCAGCCAGATAAATAGCGAGAAGGTAGGTCCGGGCTCCCGCACGCCGTCGCTGGTGAGCAACCCGTCGGCGATCAGCGGCTGCAGGGTGGGCAGCATTTCGGGCCGGTCGAGGAAGGCTGCCAGCCGGGTTCCGCCATCTATGTGGTCGAGTGTACTCAGATGCGCGTAGATCCAGCCGGTGAAGGTCTCGATGGTGCCCGCCGTGGCCCGCATTGGGTGTGCGCGGCCGTCGCCGCTGGCCGAGATATATTCGGCGATGTTGTAATGCAGCATCTCCTTGACGAAAGCCTCGGCGGTGTTGCGGCTGGCAACCGAATTGCGGCGCACGACGTCGATGAAACGCGCCATCGTCATTTCGGTGCGGCGGTCATTGGGGTCGCGCCGGAAATGCAGGGCAAGGCCGACATGGCCCAGGAGCCAGCGCTGCTGGGTGGCAAACACCGCGGCCAGCCGCGGGCTCGTTTCATAGATATGGATGAGCGCCTTGGCCTGTTCCTGGACACTGCGGAGTGTTGCCGGATGACGGACGATTTCTGCGGCGCTCAGCGGCATTTCCTGCGGTACTCCATGCGATTCCAAGCAACGAAGAATGAAGATTCCCAATCTTGGCCGGTCGTGTCCAGTTGCCCATTGGAACAACGAACGATTAGGCGGTGAATTCATTGCTAACTCTTTGCATAGGTTCGGGAAACCCGTCCCATATCGATGTGCCGGCCAGCCAGGTTCAATTCACCGCCCTGCTTCAGGCAGCCGGCATGGTTTCGGGCTTCACGACGACACGCATGTACGGCAAGCCCGGCAATGCTCCGTCGACGGTTTCGGCATCACGACGCTCGAGTGGGATGATCGCGGGCGTCACGGCACGCTGAGATCATTGTTTTGCCTGGCTGGTCCATGCGACATGGCCTAATGACGTGGTTGCCTTTGCCGAACTGCGTTGCGTGGAGCTTATCGAATGGCTGGCAGGACTGTCCTGATCGCCGGCGGCGCCGGGGGAATGGGTCTCGCGACCGGATTGCGTTTCGCCGCAGACGGCGAGCGGATCGCGCTCGCCGATCTTGCCGACCCCAAGCTCGACGCCGCCGTTGCGACGATTGCCGCGACGGGGGCGGACGCGGTCGGTTTGCCGCTCGACATCCGCTCCGTCGCCGCCTGCCGCGACGTGGTAGGCAAGGCCAGGGATTGGGGCGGCGCGATCGACATCCTCGTCAACGCCGCCGGCGTCTGGCTCGAGGGGCCGGCGAGCGAGGTCGCAGAGGAGCAGTGGGACCTGGTGCTCGACGTCAATCTCAAGGGAGCCTTCTTCCTGATCTCGGCGGCCATCCCGCACCTGTCGGCGGCGCAAGGCGTGATCGTCAACATTGCCTCCGATGCCGGCATCGTCGGCAACAACGGGGCGGCCGTCTATTGCGCCTCGAAGGGCGGGCTGGTGCTCCTGACCAAGGCTCTCGCCCTGGAACTCGCCTCGCAAGGCATCAGGGTCAACGCCGTCTGTCCCGGCGACACGGCGACGCCGATGATCGAATATCAGGCCAAGACCTATGGTGGAGACGATCCCGACGGCTACAAGCGCCGGCTTCTCGGGCACTATCCGCAGGGCGACAATGCAAGGTTCATCCGGGTGGAAGAGATCGCTTCCTTCATCCACTATCTTTGCCAGCCGGGCGCGGCGCCGATCACCGGAGCCGCGCTTGCGATCGATTTCGGCGTCAGCGCCGGTTATTGAACCGGGCCTGGTCGGTTCCATTGCGGGTATGAGTGGCCGCGCCGGCATGCCGGCATTCCAACCGTGGAGAGGAAATGATCGTGTTTGGCAAATCTCGCAAGGCGCTGGTGACCGGCGCCGGCGCCGCCGACGGGATAGGAATCGCGATCGCGCGGGCGCTGGCCGAGGCCGGTGTTTCGGTCATCATCACCGCTTCGTCCGCACGCGTCGAGCAGCGCGCGGAAGAACTGCGGGCGGAAGGGCTCGATATAAGCGCTTTGATGGCCGACCTGACGCTCTCCGGCGATGTCGAGCATTTACGCTCCGAGGCCGGCGAAATCGACATCCTCGTCAACAATGCCGGGATGGGCACCGTTGCCCAGCCGGCATTGCAGCGGCGGTTTCTCGACCTCAGCGAAAGCGACTGGGACCGCGGCATCGATGTCAGCCTGAAAACCGCCTTTTTGAGCACGCGCGGATTCCTGGCCGGCATGGTGCGGCGCGGCCATGGCCGCGTCGTCAACATGGCTTCGGTGACCGGGCCATACGTGTCCAATGAAGGCGAGGCCGCCTATTCGGCGGCCAAGGCAGGCATGATCGGGCTGACGCATGCGCTCGCCCTGGAGGTCGGCCGCAGCGGTGTCACGGTCAACGCCGTGGCGCCTGGGTGGATCGCGACGGGCGCGTCGACGCCGGAGGAGCTTGTCGCTGCCCGGAACACGCCGCTCGGCCGCGCCGGGAGCCCCGCGGAAGTCGCCGCCGCCGTGCTGTTCCTGGCATCCGACGCGGCGAGCTATGTCAACGGCGCCGTTCTGGTCGTGGACGGCGGCAACATCCTGCAGGAACGCAAAGGATGAGTGCGGGGGCGCGCGAACAATGGTCAGGATCAGCTCCGTCGCCTATAGTGCCGTTTCTGCCGTTTTCAGCCTGATCGCCGTCGTCCCGTGACTCCTGCCGCCTGCCTGCAAGCCACAATCGAACTTATGCATCAAGTCAACAGCGTTGCGCGTCCCGCGGATGCTGTCGTTTCGGCCTGGTTTCGAGGCCGGCGCTATATCCACGACAAGGACCGTGGTCAGATTTTGGAGTTGCTCTATGCGCTTCTGCGGCACCATGCACGGCTTGGCTGGTGGCTGGCCAAGCATGGGCGCGAGGACATGCCCCGCAACCGGCTGCTTGCATGGCTGACGCTGAAGGAAGGCAAGGCGCTCGATCAGATCAAACGCTTGTTCAATGGCGCGAAATTCGCGCCTGCCAGCCTGATGGATCACGAGCACGCGCTGCTGGTCAAATTGCAGGGATGCACAATCGACCATCCCGGCATGCCGGAAGAGGTTAAGCTTGAATGCCCGTCCTGGGCGGCCGATCCCCTGCGGCGCCGTTTCAAGGAAGCGTTTGGAAACGAGATGGCCGCGCTTCTGACGTCGGCGCCGCTTGACCTGCGCGTCAATCCGATCAAGTCGACGCGCGAGCCCATGCTTGGCGCCTTGAAGGATCTTGGCTTGCGGGCGGAGGCGTCGGCCATGGCTCCGTACGGTATTCGTGTGAATGAACGCCCCTCGCTGACGAGCCTGCCGATGCTGAAAACAGGCGAGGTCGAGATTCAGGACGAGGGCTCGCAGCTTGTCGCCATGCTGGTCGATGCCCGGCCGGGCGAGCGCGTGGTCGATTTCTGCGCCGGAGCCGGCGGCAAGACCTTGGCCATCGCCGCGCAGATGAACAACAAGGGCCATGTTGTCGCCTGCGACGTCATGGACGGCCGCTTGAAGCGCAGTGCCGAGCGCTTCCGGCGGGCAGGACTGCACAATATCGAGACCAGGCTTTTGGCCAGCGAAACGGATCGGTGGGTCAAGCGCCACAAGGGTGGTTTCGATCGCGTGCTGGTGGACGCGCCATGCAGCGGCACCGGCACATGGCGACGCAATCCCGATGCACGCTGGCGCGCGCCGGAGGAGCAGGGTTTGGACAATCTCGTGTCGTTGCAAGCTCGGATTCTGGCGAGTGCGGCGCGTCTGGTGAAGCCCGGCGGACGGCTGGTCTACGCGACATGCTCCATGCTGCCCGCGGAGAATGAGGAGCAGGTGGCCGCTTTCCTGGCGAGGAATCCCGCCTTTCGTGCCGTGCCGCTGCACGACGCCGCGCCGCAGCTGCCGAATTCAGCCCATTCGGACTACCTGTCGCTGACGCCCGCGCGCCATGACACCGACGGTTTTTTCGCCGCCGTCGTGCAGCGTGAGGCTTCGCCTCCTCCAAGCGCGTGCTGACAAAGCAAATAAAGAGGAGACCGCCCGACCCTCGCAGGCGGCTCACTTCTTTGGCAACGGCACGCCCTTGGTGGTGAATTTCTGTCCTCTGCCGATGGGGCGCAGGGGGCGCTTCGTGCCGGCAGCCTTGCCGGTTCCGGGCGGCTGGTGGGCGGGCACGAGCTGGTCGGGGCGGGGACCGATAAGGTCGGCGCGCCCCATCTCCTTCAAGGCATCGCGCAGCAATGGCCAATTGTCCGGGTCATGGTAGCGCAGGAATGCCTTGTGCAGCCGGCGCTGCCGCCCGCCGCGAACGGTCTCGACCTTGTCGGTCGCGCCGCGCCGGACGCCCTTCAGCGTGTTGACTCCGGTATGGTACATGGCCGTCGCCGTGGCCATAGGCGAAGGCAGGAAGGTCTGCACCTGGTCGGCGCGGTAGCGGTTCTTCTTTAGCCAGAGCGCCAGGTTCATCATGTCCTCGTCGGTCGTGCCGGGATGGGCGGCGATGAAATACGGAATGAGATAGTATTTCTTGCCGGCCTCTTTGGCCGCGGCGTCAAACATCTCCTTGAAGCGGTCATAGGTTCCGATGCCGGGCTTCATCATCTTGTCGAGCGGCCCACGCTCGGTATGCTCGGGCGCAATCTTGAGATAGCCGCCGACGTGGTGGGTCACCAGTTCCTTGACATATTCGGGGCTTTTGACGGCCAGGTCATAACGCACGCCGGAGGCGACCATCACCTTCTTGACGCCCTTGACCTCGCGGACCTTGCGGTAGAGCCGGATCAGGTCGTCATGCGAGGTATTGAGGTTGGGGCAGATGTCGGGAAACACACAGGACGGCAGGCGGCAGGCCGCCTCGATCTTGGGATCCTTGCATGCCATCCGGTACATATTGGCGGTCGGCCCGCCGATATCGGAGATCACGCCGGTAAAGCCCGGGGTCTTGTCGCGGATCTTCTCGATCTCGCGCAGGATCGAGCCCTCGGAGCGGTTCTGGATGATGCGGCCTTCGTGCTCTGTGATCGAGCAGAAAGTGCAGCCGCCGAAGCAGCCGCGCATGACCGTCACCGAGAACTTGATCATGTCCCAGGCGGGGATCTTGGCATTGCCATAGGACGGGTGCGGGGCGCGCGCGTAGGGCAGGTCGTAGACGGCGTCCATCTCTTCGGAGGTCAGCGGGATCGGCGGCGGATTGAGCCACAGGTCGCGGTCGCCATGGCGCTGGACGAGCGGGCGGGCATTGCCGGGGTTGGCCTCGCGATGCAGCACGCGCGAGGCGCGGGCATAGGCATCGCGATCGTCCTCGACCTGTTCGAAGGACGGCAGCCGGATCACGATGTCGCCAGGTTTGCGGCTCGCGCCCTCGTCGGTGGAATCGAGATCGTCGGCATTGAGTTCCGTGAAGTGCCCGGGCACGCGGCGGAACAGGGCGATGCCCCTGATGGAGTCGAGCTGCCGTGGCGTCTCGCCTGCGGCAAGCCGGTTCGCCACCTCGACGACGGCGCGCTCGGCATTGCCGTAGATCAACAGATCGGCCTTGGCATCGGCCAGGATCGAGCGGCGCACCTTGTCGGACCAGTAGTCGTAATGGGAGATGCGGCGCAGCGAGGCTTCGATGCCACCCAGCACCACCGGCACGTCCTTGTAGGCCTCGCGGCAGCGCTGCGTATAGACGATCGTGCAGCGGTCCGGCCGCCTGCCGCCCTCACCACCTGCTGTATAGGCGTCGTCATGACGGAGCTTGCGGTCCGAGGTATAGCGGTTGACCATAGAATCGAGGTTGCCCCCGGTGACGCCGAAGAACAGCCTGGGCCTGCCCAGCGCCTTGAACGGCTCCGCCGACTGCCAGTCGGGCTGCGAGATGATACCGACCCGAAAGCCTTGGGATTCGAGCAGACGGCCGATGATCGCCATGCCGAAGCTCGGATGATCCACATACGCGTCGCCTGTGACAAGCACGATGTCGCATTCATTCCAGCCGAGCGCCGTCATCTCGGCGCGGCTCATCGGCAGGAACGGCGCCGCCGATCCCGCATGAGGCTTGCTGCCGGACAGAGGAACTATATTTTTCTGGGCGCTTGCTATGGTTTCCATGCCTGACCTATAGGCCGCCGCCAAAGCGAATTCAATTAAGCTCGATATAGGCCCCGGAAGGGATGCATCGGGACACGTTAGGGCACAATGCTTAGTGCCCCCATTCATTTCTTTAAATTTTCTGGAGGCCCTCGAGAGGGCTGGTAGCGGGAGAGCGCTACCGCCTTTCCCCCCATTCGGACATCCCGCGATATTTCCTACGGTGTTGGTGGTGACGGACCTGACTCTCCGTGCTGCAAAGATCAGTGGAGATGGAGAAGTCTGACCCGAAGGTATTGTACGTTTTTTCATGAACCGAACGACAGCTCTCCGCCGCCATTCAACCATCGGGTCGACCTATAGCCGCCGTCCAAAAGCAGACACTGCGTCATGGAGACCGAGGCTGCAAAGGATCGCTAGGTCGGAAGAGTTAAATGACTGATATTGCAACATTATCATTCGTTTTGTCTCGTGACAAGCTGTGCGTTTTGCGTCGAAAAATCTTGGCCAAAAGCGCACGACCGCTGTACCCTCGAAAGCATGATTCGCCTCGATCCCGCGACCGCCAGTCCCGCTGCGCCGCCCACCGTTCCGGCCTGGGCGCTTGCGGGCGGCGGTAGCGCAACCGACGCCGACGCGGCCTTCCAGGCCGGCGCCGCCCTGGCTTCGCTTGATCCGCTTGCCCGCGCGCAGCCTGGCTGGTCCGGCGCTTGGAGCCAGCGCCTGGCGCTGAAATGCGCCGCCGCCAGCATGCGGCTCGCCGGCCGTGCCGAGGATGAAGCCGGCTTGCGCGACGCCTGGCAGCTTTGCCCGGCCGGCGCCGATCCCGGTCCCGCCGGCGCCATTTTTGGCGCCTGGCGCCAGCTGGCGCTGCAGCCGCCGGCGGTCAGCGCCGATCGGCTGGCAAAAGGGGCCGAACTGCTCGGGCTCGCCTGGGACGACGAGGCGCTCGCCGACCTGTGCACGCAGATTGAAAAGCTGGCGGGCTCGCAGCGGCCGGCGCCGTTCGTCGCCGCGACGATCGCTGCCCGCGTCGTCGCCGCTCGCCCCGATGCCGAGCTGTTCGCCTGGTGGCTCGCCGACCTGGTGCTGGCGCAGGCCCTGCACTGGCCGCGGCCGCTGCCGCTGTTGATGGCCCAAGCTTTTGGCCCGGCCTTCCGCACCGGGGTCGGCGGCAGGCGCATCCGACCCGGCGAAAAAGATTTTGAGCGCGCGGTCTGCGTCGCGCTGGTTCAAGCCGCGGCGGAGGCCTGCCGGCTGGCGGCCGAGCTGTCGCGGCGCGCCGAAAAACTCCTGGCGGTGGCGCCGAAACTGCGCGCCAAAGGCGCCGGCGACGTGATTTTTTTGCTGCTGAATGAAGATGCCGTCGCCGGATCGCTGACGACGAAAAACCTGTCGCGCTTCGCGACGCGGCGCCTGTTCGAACGGCTACAGCAGCTCGAGGCCGTGCGCGAGCTGTCGGGCCGCACCAGCTTTCGGCTGTTTGGGTTGTAGGGATGAGCGAAGCGTCTGCCCGCCGCAAGCCAAACGTTCAGCCGGCTTTGCTGGACACCGAGCTGGAGCACCTGCCGCCTGAGTTGCGCTGGCGCGAGTGGATGGGCCGCGTCGAAGCGGTGATCTTTGCCGCCACCGAGCCGGTGCCGCGCGACATGCTGGCGCGCGTCGTCGGCAAAAGCTGCAATCTCGACCTGGTCATCGACGATATTCGCGCCGAGCTCGCCGGCCGCCCTTACGAGCTGGTGTCGGTCGCCAGCGGCTGGCAGCACCGCACCAAAAAGGTTTTTAGCGACGTTATCCACGCTGCCTTCGGGACAGCCGCAGGGCAGGGGACGAAAGAACTGTCGCAGTCGGAGGCTCTTGTCCTCATGTGCATCGCCTATTTCCAGCCGATCACACGTGGCGAGCTGTCGAGCTTCTTCGGCAAGGAGGTGTCGCGCGATCTGATCGGCGTGCTGCGCGCGCAGGAGCTCATCGCCTCGGGGCCGCGCAGCCCGCAACCGGGCGCTCCCTACACCTATGTGACGACGAAAAATTTCCTGTCGCAGTTCGGGCTCGACACGCTGCGCCAGCTGCCGGATTTCGAGGCGCTTGAGGACGCCGGATTGCTGTCGAAGGATAAACTGCTGGCGGGGGATATTCCGGTCGGGTTTGCCAGCGGAGAGGTTGACGGTGAAGAGGAAGATGCAAGCGCTAGTAGCGAGGGTATCAAGTTTGGTACCTGAGAGAGGGGATGCTTGATGGGATCTGGGCGGTTCTGTTGCAAACGGTCGGCTCCGTCCCGCTGAAGAAGGCATTTGCCATGGCTAACCCTGGCTGCGTGAATCTTTACGTTGCAAAACGGGCGGGCGATTGCACCGGCTTGTGGCGCACCACATGCCGCGCGGCTTTATTGGGAGTGCAGATCCGGGCGACGGCCCTGCCGGTGCGATGTTGATCCTGTTCATGGCCCGCTTGCGGATCGCGGCGTTGTGCCAATGCCCAGGTTTTGCTACCATTAGTGGTGGTAGCCGATTCCTTCGGGACAAGATGGAGTTTTACAATGCTTGAACCTGGATTGGACGGTCGCCATCGCGACCAAGATGGACGGATTAGCGAGAAGCACGGGAATACCAAGGTCGGAACCCTTCGCAAGACCTACGGCGAGGACTTCGCCCCCGGCATCCGTGGTGACGCCAAGCTTTCGACCCTGCTGAAGCGCGAAAACGTCAGCTCACTGAGCCAGCTGCTCAAGAAGTGACGATAAGGCTGTCCATGCCTCTGAGCCCAGATGGGTCGGTGCCGGGCCCGGTCAGCCTCGAGCTGACTTCATCTCTGACGATGAGCGTCTCAGTTGTGTGTGAGTTGCACACCATAAGTTACCATAGTCCTTGACGCCTGACTGATGGCAACGGCTAGCCGAGGCCAATCCATCCGAGAACCATCTTCCACACCCGAATCCACCACCTCGGCCTGCGATAATGGGCTTCTCGGCGACGGTGGTCGTGTTGCAAGGCGGTCACGGCCTGGGCAGCGCTCATCGAAGGCGCCCAATGAATCTTTCCGTCAGTGATGATATAGTGAGACCGGCAGGGCAGCTGTCCGTTGCCGATTGACGGCCAGACGGTAGGCTTTCCATTGCGGTCCCTGACACTCCATCCGGCCGGCCCAAGGGAAATCGGGACCTTGTTGCCGCAACCGCAGGCACACAGGTGCACGGCGATCTTGTATTCGTCAGAGACGTACAAAACACCGGCCTCCGGCTCAGCGGGAACGTAGCGGACCTTCTGGAGGCGGAGTTCCGTCACTCGACGGGCTCCGCAAACAGGTGCGGAATGACGGTGTTCATCAGCAAATGATAGGCCGGCACCCCGTGCCCGTAAAACCCGCAATGCTGCTTATAGCGCAACATGGCGATACTGGCGTTGAGCGCGTTGAGTTCGGCGATCTGGATGTTAAGCCGATACTCGTCGCCCGGCGGGTCGGTGAGGGGCACCAGCCCCTTGTCGCGGACTTCGGCGGCGTTTTCAGGCAGGAACGTGGTCGTGCGGACCATGCCGGCGAGTGCGCCGTTTTGGCGAACCAGTCCCATTCCGACATCGATGAAGGGAATGCCCAGACGCATGAGGAGGTCGAAGATTTCCGCCCGTGCGGTACCCTTGTCGACGCAGACGAACGCGAAGGTTACGCCTGCGAAGTCCGCCTCGCAGTCGCCGTCGATGGCTTTGACGGCGAAATGCAGCCCCTTGCGGAAGTTTTCGTAGCGCTGCCGGTAGACTTCGGCCTTCGGCTTGTCGAGCTGCATCCTGCAGCAGCCGCCCGGGCGAGCGGAACGCATTGTGAACGTGAAAAGGCTTTGGGTCGAAGCCCCTGATTTCAAGCACATTGGTCTTCACGAGGAAGTCCAATACATAAGCGCCGGTGCCGCCCAGTCCGATGACGGCGACCACTTCATTGGCGAACTTCGCGGCAAGGTCGCCGATCAGCGCGCGGCTGGTAAGGGTGTCGCGGAAAAGGAAAACACTTTCGGGACCGGCATCTTCGTCGACGTTGAACGTGAAGGGGTTGGCGTCAGGGTATTTGTGAATGGCGGGCCCCGAGAGGATCGACAGGTAATGCTCGATCTTGACGAAGAAGTCGGGCAGCCCGCCCGGTGGTTTGTTGGAAAACGACCTCTGCACCACAACGTCGTTCTTGGCCAGCTTCACGGTGGCCGCACCGCCGCCGAGCATAGGTATCGGCTTGCCGTCCAGGCCATACGGCACGCCGCCGGCAAAGAAGACCTGATGGTCCTCAGGCCGAACCCGAGTGCCGTCGACGTCTTTGATGACGCTGACGATCGCGCCCCAGCATAGATTTCCCTCGGCGTCGAGGTACGGGATGTCCCTGACGACAAGGTAATCGCTGTCGAGCCGGAGCGCGTAGCCCCGGTCGATCAGCTTTTGGATGTCGGCATTATGACTCGCTAGTTGGAATAACATGGAACTCCATCTCGTCCTTCGCCTTGACCGAGCCGCCTGGCGCCAAAGTGCCTTCCTTGGGCTTTTCGCCGCGGGTGTAGGTCACAGAGTAGACCGTCTGCGGATGCTGCGGGTAAGTCGGGTCGAAATACGTCACTACTTCCGCGTAGGTCAGGTCGTGGTTCTTCGGCACCTGGTGCGCGGTGCCGTTCACCACGACGGTGATGGTCTTGTCGTTATCGCCCTTCTTGTCGGCGGCGTCAGTCATTGCGTGCTTCCTTTTGTTAGCCCTTGGGAGGGTAGGGGTCATTGCCGTACGAGTTGGAGTCGCGGATCTGGCCATTGGGGCGGTGGATCACGACTTCGCTGTGTTGATTGATCGCGATGTCCCGGGCCGAAGAGATGGCGTCGGCCTGAGAGGGGTGAAGGGAAGTTGCACGGCTGTTGCCGGCGCCGAGCACCGCCCATTGTCCACCACGAGGTACCACATGCTGATTTTTGCCCATGAAAGTCTCCGTTAAAGCCTGCTTGCTACAATCTCGTACAACTATATCTTACGGCAAGGCTTGCGTCAATGCCCACGGTATGATGTTGTAATGCCTTATCAGACGGGGTGCCGTGCAAGCGTGCGCGCCGCTATGACTCGTGGAGAAGGACTGAATGGTAGAATTGGCCGTCAAACTGAAGCAGCTGCGCGTGAGGAACGCGAAATCCTTGCAGGAGGTCGCTGATGCGGTGGGGGCTTCGAAGGCGCATATCTGGGACCTCGAGCGCGGCGCGAGCAAGAACCCGTCTCTGGTCCTGCTGAAAGGTCTTGCCGACTATTACAAGATTGGCGTGGCTGAATTGGTGGGTGAAGATCCGACGGCTCCAGAGGAAGAGCCTGACCTGATTGCCCTTTATCGCAACCTCAGCGAACTGAAGCCTGAGGACCGCGAGACCATAGCGCTCATTGCCGAGCGGCTGAAAGCCAGCCGAAAATCATGAACATCACGCGGATGGATCTTGCCGACGCGGGTAGCCCCGAGCGCCTCGTTCTCGAGATCCTGAAGCTCGAGCCGCAGCTGCCGATTCCGGTGCCGATCGAGGAATTGTGCCTGAGACTGGACATCCACGAAATCGTGCCGCTCACGACGCAGGGCTATGAAGGCGGGCTAATCACAACGCCCGAGAAGTTCAACGGATCGATTCTTTTCAACAAGGCAAGCCCAACGGAGCGGCGGCGCTTCACCATCGCCCACGAGCTTGGGCATTTTCTCATCCCGTCCCACGTACCCTCGGCGGAAGGCCGCTTCTTGTGTAAATTGCAGGACATGCGGAAGCTGAAGGGCGGGGAGTCGGACCGGCGCCTGAAAATGGAGGTCGAGGCCAATCGCTTTGCCTCGCAGCTCCTGATGCCGCCCCCGAAGTTCCGGATGGATGTCGCGTTCGGCAAAGACCCTGACATCCGCCAACTGTCGTTGATCGCCAAAAAGTACGACGTCAGCAAGGAGGCGGCCGGGCGTGCATACGTCAGATTTCGCGAGGAACCGGTCGGCATCGTGGTGACGCAGAATGGCAAGGTGTTGCGCGACTATCGCGACTCGCTCAAGTTTCCCCGACTTGCAATCCCGACCGGAGCCTTGGTTCCCGCACACTCGCTGCTGCACCGCCGGAAGCATGAGATGGGCGTGCCCAGTGATATCGACGAGACTGACGCCGGCGTGTGGCTCCCTGTCGAAAGGGGTCGCCAGCCCGCGCCGCTCTATGAGCAGGTCCTTCTGCAACGGCAAGGTTACGCGCTCATCATGTTGTCGCGGGACGCAGTGGCCGCCGATGAGGAAGATGTTGACGAGGAAGCCGAAATGACGTCGGCAGAACGGCTCAAACGCCGCCTGTTTTCCGACCGGTGAGGACGGGGCAGGGGGCTGGTTTGAGCGCAGAGCATTCGGTGGTCGTTTCCTTCTTTGAAGGCAAGGCGCACGGCCCCATTGAGCTCGCCGACACGGTTGTTGCTATCCATCTTGAAGGCAAGCCTTGTGAGTTCAGGGATGTTTCGCTGCGGCTGGATGACCACCTAGACCTCCAGTTGAGATGGACAGGACCTCTCAGGCCGGGGATTGTTAGGATTGATCAGGATCTCAAGGTCACCTTCGAGGGTGGAACGACGGCCGAGTTCCTGATGCTTTCCCATAAATATCACTTTGTCGGGCACGAAGAATTCTCGGCAACGTCGCGATTCTCGCCTCTGGATCTCGCCGGGAAGTCCAAGGGATTGGCGGAAGCCGTCATCTTGTGCGGTCCGGCAATCCATCCAAAGAAGGTCGGGATCGCACTGGAGTTCGGCAATCTGGCGGTGACCATACAGCCATTCGATCACTTCCTGGCCTTGGGTGGCGGGGGTGTCCGGCTTCCGCTGGTACCCACGATTTCACATCGGGCGCTGCTTCGATCCTTGGATGGCAAACCCCTGAAGGCCGCCAAGCTGTATGAATTTCTCGGCCATATATGCTCCTTCCTTGGATTCATAAAAGGGACGAAGGTTGGATACGGCGAGGTCCGGAATGCTGCTCACAACGGGTTCCGATCTCTGGGCTTCACCCGGGCCGACCGGCTGGAGGCGCCGCGAAACTGGTTTCATTGGGCGTTGGCCGACGGCCTGCCGACGCTGTTTGCCAGCTACATGGCGGTCCTTCAGACCCCGGAGGCCAAGCGCGGCGTCGGGCGGGCGTTGGCCTATTATAGGATAGCGAACCTCTCCCGCTACGATTCGGTGGAGACGGCGGTCATCATGTCAGCAGCCGGCCTGGAAACCCTCGCAGCCTATGTTCTGGGGACACGGGGCGGGTGGAGCGTCTCGATGTTGCGCAACGTCAGTCTTGCCGAACAAATCAGAGCCTGCATGTCAAACGGCTTCCAAAACTGACCCCGGATCGGCGTCCAATTTTGACCCCCCTTATGTAATACGCGGCGGTCAGCGTTCGCCCGGGCGGAGCTGGTCAGAGTTGCGCAGCCCGGGCGAGCGCGGATGGCGCTTGGCAGCTTGATGGGATGATCAGGCGCGGTTCTTGAAGCGCCAGGATTCGTTTCCGGTCTCGATGATCTCGCAATGATGGGTGAGACGGTCGAGC